>JACQDG010000296.1 GCA_016201185.1 Acidobacteriota bacterium
CTGGTGAACACGCAGAGCGCCCGGTCGTGCCCGACGGTGGCCACCACGCCGGCGGCCGTGAAAGCGGCCTTCACCAAGGAAGGGAACATCTTCCAGGAAAAGGGCGTTGTCTTCCTCGACACGTTCGTGAACATCGGCAAGCCGGACTTGCTCGAGCGGCAGCTCTGGGAGCAGTTCAAGGACATCCTGGGCCTGTCGCCCGAGGAGAACCACCGGGCGGTCGAGGAAGGCTACCGCGCGCTCGACCACTTCAACAACGCGGTCCTGCGAGGCCAGGGACGGGAAGTCTTGGAAATGCTGGAGCGGGAGGACAAGATCGGCATCGTGTTGCTGGGCCGGCCGTATCACAACGACCCCGGCATCAACCACGAAATTCTGGAGGAGTTCCAGAAGCTCGGTTACCCCGTCTTCGCCCAGGATTCCCTGCCCATAGACGAGGACATCATCTGGCGCCTCTTTGGCGAGGAGGTCGAACGCGGCGAGATCACGCATCCCATGGACATCCAGGATGTGTGGAAGAACTCCTACTCGGAGAACACCAGCCGCAAGGTATGGGCGGCGAAGTACATCGCCCGGCACCCGAACCTGGTGGCGCTGGAGCTCTCGAGCTTCAAGTGCGGCCACGACGCGCCGATCTACACCGTGGTCGAGGAGATCGTGGAGCACTCCGGCACGCCGTACTTCAGCTTCAAGGACATCGACGAGAACAAGCCCACCGGGTCGATCCGGATCCGGGTGGAGACGATCAATTACTTCCTGAAGCGGTACCGGGAGGACATGATCGCCAACAAGGGCAAAGAGAAGTCGATCGAGGAGCGGCTCGAGGAGTTCGAGGCCCGGCTGCGGCGAGAGTTGATGCAGCAGTTCGAGGCCGCTTCACCCGAGGTTTTCGAACGCGGCCACCGAGAGACGATCCACGTCCCGCTCGGCGCCCTGGCCGCCCCGGCCCCGCCGCCCCAGCAAACCATGGTGGCGGGGGATTAGCGGGGTGGCCAATCTCTGTCCCCGTTTATTCCTCGCTGAGTAGCTCAGTGATTTCGCGACGTAAGACGGGAAGCCTGGCCTCCACTATCCCCCACACAACCTCGTCCGCTACGGAGGCGTAGGCGTGAATCAACCGGTTCCTAAACGCAATGATGCGCTCGGAACCGCTGATCCGGTCTGCCAGACCTGGCTCTAAACGGAGCGTCTCCCGCACTGCCTCGCCGATGATCTCAAACTGCCGCTCCACTGCTGATCGGAGCATCGGATCCGCGGCGTAATCGGTGAACGTCTTGCCTGACGTGAACTGTTCAAGCATTTCGCAGGCCTGGGCGATGTCGAAAAGGTACTTCCGGACTTCAAGCGGCCTCATAGAGGACGACCTGGGTCCGTTCGATCGCCTGCCGGAAATATGGATTACGAATCGGCCCAGGCTCGACGAGATCGACGGGGGCGCCGAAGAGTTTCTCGAGGTCCTCTTGTAGCCCGAAATATGCGTCGGCATGTTCCGCAGGGGACATACCCTCAAACTCGACAAGCAGGTCGACATCGCTCTGATGCGGATCGAATGTGTCGCCCGCAGCCGAGCCAAACAGCGCCAATCGCCGCACGCGGCGCCTTTGGCAAAGACGGGCAAGCTCCCCGATCTTGTCCTCGACCGCTGGTGTCACGCGCCACCTCCTGACACAGGGTAGCACGGTCCTGCGGCGGGAACTGATGCAACAGTTCGAGGCTGCTTCACCGGAGGTGTTCGAGCGGGGGCACAGCGCTTTGCCGTGCAGGCGGAGGAGATCTTCCGGAAAAGGAATGACGTCGTACACAAGGTTTGGCCACCGACCCATGACGATGCTGGCGAGATGCTCGGCGCGGTGAGAAGGCTATTGACCGACATGCCGCTGGATTAGGCCCTTTCCCCAAGCTACAATTCTCTCATGGCCGAATTCCTAATTCAGATCCACAAGAGCAAATACGGATACGACATTTCCTGTCCCACCCTGCAGGGGTGCCACAGCCAGGGCGCGACGAAAGAGGAAGCCATCGAAAACATCCGCGACGCCATACGCGAGTACCTCGCTGCGCTCCGGCAGATGAAGCGCCGACAGAAGCTCCTGAAGATCAAAGTAGCTGTTTGATGCTCTTTACCGACGTTTCAACCGAGCGGGCCGTGCGGGCGCTCAAGAAAGTTGGCTTTCGGGTCACCCGATCAGGCAAACATCTGGTGCTCACCGATGGCGAGCGGCTTGTAACAGTCCCCCGTCACGGGCGCCTCAACCCGTATACTCTACGCAATATTATTCGCGACGCCGGGCTGACCGACCAGGCTTTCAAAGAACTGCTGGCGTGAGGGTCGGGCTCGAGCTTCCGGCAGGAAGAAACGACGCTAGCGGGCGGCTGGGCGCCCTTGGGGTCACCGCAGAATCTCAAAGCCAGCCGTCCGGAAGTGCGCATCGAAGGTGAAGGCCTTTTTGATGCCGAGGCTGCGCATGATCGCAAAACTGGCGCAGTCGACCGGATTAGCTCCCGACGCCCCCCAGCGCCCGAAAAGATCCCAGGCCTCAGCTTGCAGGACGGGGTCTACGTGAATGATTCGCACGTCTGGGCTGTCTCGAATCCCGCGCAAAAACGTCAGGGCGGCAGAGAACATCCCTTTCGCCTGCAGCAGCGAAATCGTCTCGTTGACGACCAGGGAAGAGGTGACAGCCGCCAAATGTCGCGACACCGCCTTCTTCGCTTTATGGTGCCACTGATCCCGCGCCACCAGCCGGGCGAAAAAATAGCTGGTATCAATGAACACTTGCATCGCGATAGAGGATTTCATCGACGCGGCTGGCCAGATCCGTCTCGTCAAGATCGGCCAGCCCATCCATCCAGGCAAAGGGGTCTCTCGGTTTGGCCGCCTTCACATCCCGCAGCTTGGCAGCCATCGTTTCGCGGATTAACTGCGCCAGGGGCACGCCGAGCCGGGCCGCCGCCGACTTGAGCTCCTCCGCCATGTCCTCGCGTAAGGTGACCTGGAACTTGACGCTCATACCATCAGTATACTGATGGTGGGATCATTACGCAAGCCCATCGTGGCGGGGGCTTAAGGCCAGCCCCGGCGCTCCGTTCCCATCCCCCCTGCGGATCGTCAAATCTTTGGGCCTTGACGGATTCAAGCATTAGCGTGCCATGACCCGGTGGCACCGGGCTTCTAGGAACCGCTCGGCAGCCGGTAATCCTTGAACCGTTCCCGCAGGGCCTTCTTGTCGAACTTGCCGACGCTGGTCTTGGGCACGGCATCGATGAAGACCACATCGTCTGGCAGCCACCATTTGGCTACCCGCGCCGCCAGGAACTCCAGGATCTCTTCCTTGGTGATCTTGCCGCGGTACTCGGGTTTGGGGGCGACGGCGGCCAAGGGGCGTTCCTGCCACTTGGGGTGGTGGACGGCGATCACCGCCGCCTCCAGGACCTTGGGATGGGCCATCAGGGCGCTCTCCAGCTCCACGCTCGAGATCCACTCCCCGCCGCTCTTCACCAAATCTTTGGTGCGGTCCGCGATCTGGATGTATCCCTCCGCGTCGATCGTCACAACATCGCCGGTGCGAAACCAGCCGTCGCTGAATGAGCCCTCCGACCGCGGGTCCTGGTAGTAGCCGCTACAGATCCACGGCCCGCGGATCTGCAGCTCGCCCATGGTCTGCCCGTCCCAGGGGATCTCCTGGCCTTGCTCGTCCACGGCGCGGATATCGACTCCGGCTACCGTTACGCCTTGCCTGGCCCGCACGGCGAATCGCTGCTCCTCGGGCCAGGCGTCCATGTAGCTTTTGGGAACCGACACGGTGCCGATGGGCGTGGTTTCCGTCATGCCCCAGGCCTGGACCACGCGCAGGCCGTAGCGCTTCTCGAAGGACTCGACGAACTGGCGGGGGATGGCCGAGCCGGCCGTGGCCGCCATGCGAACGCTGGAGAGATCGAATTTCTCCTGCTCCAGCAAGTTGTACAAGCCGATCCAAATGGTCGGCACGGCGCCCATGATGGTGACGTGCTCCTCCTGGATCAGGCGGGCCAGGTCGCGCGGCTGGGGATGCGGACCTGGAAAAACGATCTTGGCCCCCACCATCACCGCGGCGAAGGGCTTGCCCCAGCCGTTAGCATGAAACATGGGAACGATTTGCAGCAGCACGTCCCGCTCGCTCAGGGCAAAAGTGTCGGCCATAGTGAGGCCGTAGCTGTGCAGGAAGATCGACCGGTGGCTGTAGACGACGCCCTTGGGGTTGCCCGTGGTCCCCGAGGTGTAGCACATGCCGGCGGCGTCGTTCTCATCCAGCCGGGGCCAGGGATATGGCTCTTCCGGAACGGAGGCCAGCAGTTCTTCGTAATCCGCTGCCGGGGCCAGCGCCGCTGCGACGCTGCCGTCGTCGTGCATGATTACAAAATGCTGGACGGTCGGGATCTGGCCACGAATCTGTTCGAGTATCGAGGCCAGCGAGGAATCCACGAAGATGACCTTGTCTTCAGCATGGTTGATGATGTAGGCGAGCTGGTCGTGCGGGAGGCGAAGGTTCAAGGTGTGCAGAACTGCGCCATAGCACGGCACGCCGAAATACTGCTCCAGGTGCCGGGAGGTGTTCCAGGCCAGCGTGCCGACCCGGTCGCCGGGCCGGACTCCGAGTCGCTCCAGCGCCCGCGCCAGCCGGTGGGTCCTCCGGTAGTAATCCCCGTAGCAATAGCGATGCATGCCCGAGGCCGTCCGTGTCACGATTTCCTTTTTCGCGAAGAGCCGCCCCGCCCGCTCCAGGATGTGCTGGAGGGTCAGCGGATAATCCATCATCAAGCCTTTCAATCTCGACCTCCGTCAACGGCTCGGTCCACGATTTTACCCTGGTTCGCCCCAGCGGAGGCGGGAGTGGTAAATTCTATCTATGGCCTTCGAGTCCGACAAAGTGATGTTCGAGATTTATCGGGAAAAGACTTACACGGGCCAGTACCGCGTGGTCTACTACACGGAGCTCGACGAGCACAACAAGGAGTGGGAGATCAACCGCGCCCTGGCCGGCGACAGCTTCTATGACGGCTTCCTGAAGAGCCACCGCGCCGAGGAGGGCAAGCAGATCATCGCGCAGTTCATCGACCGGATGAACCAGGGCGAGAAGATTGATCCGGGGCAGTTGAGCGCCGCCCTGAAGGACTATTCGGCCGTCTAATCACGCTCTTTGCTCACCTGGGCTGCGAGGATGGTAGCCGGCGCTGATGCTAGAATAGGAGCAGTTTCCAAGGGCGCTATCGTCTAAGGGTTAGGACGGAGCCCTCTCAAGGCTCAAATACGGGTTCGAATCCCGTTAGCGCTACCACGTTTTCTATAACTTACGGGCTTTGCGCTGGCACGCGCTACGCCCCAGAAAATTCACTGAACATCCCCAGCCCGTTTCTCCGGTAGATTCCGACGCTGGAACTCCTCCCACCGTCGCGCCGCTTCGTCGTCGCGCCCGCGTATCGCGTGCGAGTAAACGTCGGCCGTGACGCGAACCGAGGAATGCCCCAGGCGCTCCGATACCACCGGCAGGTCCATGCCTGCCGCCAGCAGGTGCGACCCGTGGCTGTGGCGCAGCGTATGAAGGCTGACGCCTTTCGGCAGTTTCAGGCGCCGGCAGAGAGCGGACACGGTCGCGGATATCGAATCGGGTTTCAACGGCGTCCCGTCCGGGTGGACGAAGATCAGATCCAAGTCGGCGCGGTAATCCGGACCGAACTGCCGGCGGAATTCCGCCTGGCGCTTTCGGTGCGCCTCGAGAGCGTCCAGCACCGACGCCGACAGACCCACCGAGCGCACGCTGTCCTCTGTTTTCGGATCCTTGAACTCCAGCACCTGCTTCGTCTGTGTGAGCGATCTCGCGATGATGGCGCGGCCGTCCTAGATGTCCGACCAGCGGAGTGCCAGAACTTCTCCGCGTCGCGCGCCAGTCGCGGCCGACATTTCGAGAAACATCGGCAGGCACCACGGTCCGGTCGCCGTCTGGAAGACCAGCGCCTGCTGTGCCGGCGTGAGGGCGATCCCCTTGTGCTTCTTCGGGACCGGTGGCTCGCCATCGGACACGGGATTCGCTTTAACCAGTCCCCACCTGACCGCGCGCCCGAACACGCTGGAGAGCACCCCTGCGATGTTCCGGACCGTCTTCGCCGAGAGTGGACGCGGTGCCTTGGTGCGCCGGTGATGCCCTCCGCTCTTCAGCAATCGGGTCCATTCGCGGCCGAGGTGGAGCGGTGTGATTTCGGTGATCGCCATCTTGAGGAGTTCCGGGTCGAAGTACGCCGCTTGCTCGCGGTAGCGTTCGATGGTTTTGGGCGCCAACTTCTCTTCGGCGTGCTGGCGGAAGAACTCCTCCCGGAGCGTCGCGAGTGTCTTCGGGAGAGGAGCATCGATGGGCCCGCCCGCCTTCGCCAGCTCATGCGTCTCCTGCTCCTCAATTCGGCGCTTTGCCTCGGCATCCTCCGCCTCTCGTTTGGTTGCGAATCCCGACTCGGTGATTCGATTCCGCGTCTCGCGCGTCGATCCGGGCGCATTGAAATCGAAGTACCAGACGGTCTCCCCAGAACGGTATCTGCGTTTGTGAACGGGCATCAGTTGACCCTGATACCTCGGTCTGGCGGATCGAGTCCAGTGCTGATTTGCCTTTTAAGCCAACCTGGCCCGTTCTTGTAATAGAATTTCTGACTCAGGACACTAGACTCCTGCCCCTATTATGTTTGACCTCAGGCCGCCGAAGCAGAGGCAAGGCCTGATTCCTACTCGCCGCGCGGTCGTCCGTTCAAAGTGGGCCGTGCGGTTAGCAGTTACGTTCGAGGGCCGACCGAGGATGTTCACGGGCATCGCCCCAGGCCGGTTAACGGCTGGCGTAGAGCGGAGCCGGGAGCAGCCAGCGCACGGGCGGGCGCATCGTACTGGGTCAGCGGCGGGAACTGGAGCAGGAGCTCCATAGTCCGCAACACGCTGCACGTCGTGTAGAACGTGCTGTCCACCCGGCGTGGGTTGGGGCTCGGACCGAGACCTTGGCGCTCCCGATGAACAGTTTCCTGCCCGACGGGTCGAACAGCGTGGAGGTGGGGTACGGCTGGTGGGGAGGAACCCCAGCACCTTGGATGCTCCAGCTTCGGAGACGTCGACCAGCGCGACGTTGTTGTTGGCGAACGCCAACCTCTTACCGTCCGGGCTCAGCGAGAGCCCCACGGCACAGCACCCTGCGGGGAGCGAGGCGTCAGGCCCATGGAGATGGTTTCGCGCTCTCTCTCGGTCGCCAGGTCCAGGACGCTGACCGCGTACCTGTTCGAGTTGACGACGAACAGCGTCCGGCCGTCGGCCGAGAAAACCGTATCCGTGGGATGGTCGCCGGTGGCGATCGTCGCATCCAACTCGCCTTTCCCGGTATTCCATCGGCTGACACTCGAGCCGCTTTCCCGGCATGGTGCTCTAAGGTTTGCTAGCGCATCCGCCGAAGACTAGGGAGTAGTCAACAGCGTGACGAAGGCGCTTGAGCGTTTCCGGAGCCATAAGCAGGCCTGACGTTCCAGGCCACCGGCGGGGTAACGGTGCTCGACGGCCTCAACCGCGCCGAGGGTCGCGGCCCGGGCGCTGGCATGGGAATTTTGGTATTTTGGGCCTCGCATTTTGGGACTCTTGTCGCGGTAGCGCGCGGATTCGACCCCCGAACATCTTGTTGCTCGGATCTGTGCCTAATTGTTTGGGGGCGGCAGTGCTCAATACAAGAGATACGGGCCGTTTCTGGTTTGCGTTGCGAGTGAAGTCGCGCTACGAGAAGACGGCAGCGGGGTCCCTCAGGAGCAAAGGCTTCGAGGAGTTCGTGCCACTTTACAAAGCGCCGCACCGTTGGTCAGACCGTGTCAAAGAAGTGGAAGTTCCGCTTTTCCCTCGCTACGTGTTTTGCCGCTTCAGCGCGGAGGACCGCCTCCGGGTTCTTACCACCCCGGGTGTCGAATTGATAGTCGGAATTGGTAAGACCCCGGCCCCTATTCCCGACGCCGAAATCGCAGCCGTCCAGGCTGTGATTCGATCACGCCTCGGTGCCCAACCCTGGCCTTTCCTCCAGGTCGGCCAGCGGGTTCTAATTCGCGCAGGACCACTTGCGGGTCTGGAAGGGATCCTCCTCCAAATGAGAAACGGTTATCGGCTGATTGTCTCCGTAACCGTTCTTCAGCGGTCGGTTGCGGTGGAAATCCATCAACTGAATGTTACTCCCATAGGCGCGTCGCAGCACATAGCGCGTATCAGTGCCGTCCAAAGTAGCCCGGGAAGCACCCTCTTGGACGGGCTAAGTGCTTAGTTTTCAATGGCCGCTCGCCGGAGTGAGAAAGCAGTTCTCCCGCCGGATCCGATCCTGTCCAAATTGCCAGGGGTCCGAACAGGGCCACCAGAAATGCTCAAAGGCGATCCGAAGGCCTGTTTTACGGCCTTCGGAAGGCCTCGGCCTGGCCGCCTGCCAATGAGAGGCTACAAATGCTGTCCAAGTTGTCGGGCCAAAAATCTTAATTTGGACAAGAGTGAGAGAGTATAGGAGTCGCTTGCATGGGCGTGCTGAAACGCAGGAACAGGATGGTAAACTTTCGACTCTCTGAAGACGAATACGTCGCGCTCAAAAACATCTGCTTAAAGGAAGGCGCCCGCAGCCTTTCCGATTTCGCCCGCGCCGCCGTGTGCCGCTCGATGGCCGCTTCGAGACCTGCCGACGAGCCGCTTGACATCTGGGTCCGGAACCTCGACGCAAAGGTCGGAGAGATTGACCAGACGGTCAGGCAGATTACGGAGCAAATGAATGTAATATGGCGCTCGCGTCCCCGGAAAAGAATCGAGGCGCAGGAATGCTCGTGATGGTATGCGCCCAAGCAGCTTCAGGGCGCCAGGGCGTGATCCCGACCGCTTCTCCTCAACGAGATGGGGGGCTGGCGATGGTCGAGGAGGAGGCGCCAGGCGCAAGGCTCGGATGTCGACGGCTTCGGGGGAGGGTTGCCCGAGCCAGTTTCGCAGTTTCTCGGAGTTAATCATGTTAGGAATCATTTTTCTGCTCTTTTGCGGGGTCGCCGTGGCGCAGACGCGGCCCGCTCCACCTGTTGAAATTGGCGGCGCTAATCTGCCTGCCCAGAAGGTCGGGTCTAACGACCTGATCGGCGTCTCCATTTACGGCCACCCTGAGTTCACTCGAACCGTCCGTGTAAGCGCCGATGGTCAGATTCGTCTACCGATGTTGGAGCGCCGCATCAAAGTTGACGGACTGCTGCCTGCCGAACTGGAGAGCGCCATAGCCGAGGCCCTACGCGCCGAGGAAATCCTGGTGGACCCGATCGTTACCGTGACCATAGCTGAATATCACAGCCGTCCCATCAGCGTTGCCGGAGCCGTCAGGAATCCGACCACTTTTCAGGCGGTCGGTGGGGTGAGTCTGCTCGATGCCATCACCCGTGCCGGTGGCCTGAGCCCTGAGGCGGGTCTGGAAATCCTGCTCAGCAGGAGCCAGCCCGGAGAGGGAGGCAAGCCCGTGGCCCTTACCCAGCGCATCCCTGTGAAAGGTTTGATTGATGCCGCCAACCCAGAGCTGAATATTCCACTCCATGGCGGTGAAGAGATCCGTGTGCCGGAGGTCGGAAAAATCTTTGTCGTCGGCAATGTGAAGAAGCCGGGCGCTTACCGCGTTCAGGACACCTCGGAAACGACCGTTTTGCAGATGCTCGCACTGGCGGAAGGCCTTACACCGTACTCCGGCAAGCGGGCCTTCATCTACCGGCGCGAAGGCTCGGGATCCAAGAACGAAATCCCGATCGAGCTCCGGAAGATCATGAATCGCAAATCCACCGACGTGCCCCTGATCGCCAACGACATCCTCTACATACCGGATAACAGAGGCCGCCGGATGAGCATGGCGGCTCTCGAGAAGATCGCCAGTTTCGCTGCCGGGACTGTATCCGGCGTTCTCATTTACAGCACAATTCGATGAAGGTAGACATGCCTGACGAAAGGTCCATTCGCCAATTACCGGCGCCTGCTGACGCCAGATGGACGGCGTCTGCGCTGCCCGAGCGTGCCCTCCCCGATGGCGCCTACCAGTGCGGGGAGCCGGAGCGTGAAGAGACCACTGTTCCTCTGTCTCACTACCTATGGGTGCTGAAGCAGCGCCGCTGGAAGATCCTCAGCTTTGTTTTCACTTGTGCCGCCGCCGCGCTGATCATTTCTTCCCGAATCACGCCGATTTATGAATCCACCGCCACGGTGGATATCGACCGGCAAATCCCCACCGGAGTAATCGGCCAGGAAGCCCTGCGGTCCCCGCTTAACGACGCCGACCAGTTTCTGGCGACGCAGGTAAAGCTGATCCATTCGGACTCCGTTCTGCGCCGCGTGGCGCAGAAATACAACCTGATCGACTACGAGGACGAGGCGCGCAACTCCCGGGGCGTCAAATCGGCCAACGTCGAGGATGCCCCGGTCCTGTTGAAAAACCTGAAAGTCACCCGTCCTTCGAACACCTATCTCATCCTCATCAGCTACCGCTCGCCGGACCCGCGCTTGGCCGCCGATGTCGCGAACGCCACCGCCCAGAGCTACATCGAGCACACGTACAACATCCGCTTCCGCGCCACCGCCGGCCTGTCAGCTTTTATGGAAAGGCAACTGGAGGAGCTGCGGGCGAAGATGGAACGCTCCGGCGCGGCTCTGGCGCAGTTCGAGCGGGAGCTGAATGTGATCAACCCGGAGGAGAAGACCAGCATTCTCTCAGCGCGGCTGCTGCAACTGAACACGGAGTACACCAAGGCCCAGGCGGACCGCGTCAGCAAGGAAGCGGCCTACAACTCCGTCTGGAGCGGCACTCTCGAGGCGGCGCAGGTTTCCACGCAAGGCGAATCCCTGCGCAAGGTTTCCGAGCGCCTGGATGAAGCGCAGGAGAAATTCGCGCAGGTCAAGGAGGAGTACGGGGTCAAGCATCCCGAATATAAGAAAACCCTCACGCAGCTCAACGAAGTCCAGCGACTCCTCGAGAAGACCAAGCAAAATATCAAAGAGCGTGTGGCGGTGGAATACCACGAAGCGGGCAGCCGGGAGCTGATGTTGCGCAAAACCGTGACTGAGACGAAGGCGGAA
>JACQDG010000297.1 GCA_016201185.1 Acidobacteriota bacterium
CTGCTAGGGGCCCAAGGCCGAGCCCGGGCAGCCGCGGCGGTGTTGTTGGGCGCGACCTTCTTCGGCGCCTACTTCCTGTATGTATGCTTCGAGGTGTGGCGGCAGTCGGGCCGGGAAGAAGCCGGCGCCGCCGATGCCATCGTGGTCTTCGGCGCTGCGGAGTATCGCGGCCAGCCCTCCCCGGTGCTGAAAGCTCGCCTCGACCACGCCCTGGAACTTTATCGGCGTGCGCTGGCGCCGCGTATTATTACTACCGGCGGCCACGGCGGCGACCCCCGCTTCACCGAAGGCGAGGTGGGACGCATATATCTGGCTAAGAACAATGTGCCGTCGGAGGTGATCTTGGTCGAGCCGGCCGGCGAATCGACCATGGAGAGCGCCGCCGCCGTGGCCGAGATCATGGACCGCATGCGCATGACCTCCTGCATCGTGGTCAGCGACGGGTACCATATTTTCCGTGTGAAGAAAATGCTGGAGGCGCGCGGCATCCGCGCCCTGGGCTCGCCGCGCACCCCCGGGTCCGATCCGCCCGCCCGCCGGGCGTGGCATTACGCCCGCCAGGCGTTGGCCTACATGCTGTGGCGCGCGGGAATCCGGGTGTGAGGCTCGCTCACCGCCTCAGCCCTGCATTCCAGTTTAGGACCACTGTGGCCGGCGCGGAAGCGGCCTGCTCGGCCTGGGAGATCACCAGGAAGCGCCGCCCGTCGGCGGCGACGGCATAGAGGAAGTTGAAGTCAGCCGCGCGTGTCTTGAACAGCGGCTGCGGAACGCCACCGGCCTGGAACGCCCCGGCCCCGGCCTTCACCACGACGGCCATGAGCTTGTTGTCGGGGGCCACGTAGAAGAGTTCTTTGCCATCGCGCCGCCAGCGCGGCCCAGTGCCGCCGTTGCTCGATATCTGCGCCTTGGCGCCGGCTCCGGCCTCCGCGCCCGAAAACGGCCGGACGTAGATCTCCGACTTGCCGGACTCGTTGGAAGTGTAGGCGATCCAGCGACCGTCCGGGGAGAATTGCCCTTGCGACTCGTTGAATGCACTCCGCAGGAACGGAAACGGTTTGCCGCCGCCTTCGAGCGGCAAGATCCACAAGTCGGAGTTTGTCTTCGGGTCTTGCTCCGCATAAAGCGCATAAAGAAGGAACCGCCCGTCGGGCGACCAGCCCATGGCAAATTTATTGTTGCTCGATTTGAGCAAAGGCTCGTCGCTGCCGCCGTTCGAAAGTTTCTCATATAGGTTCCAAGGGCCATCGCGCGTCGAGGAGAACGCGATGCGGCTGCCATCGGGCGACCAGACGGGGCCCCCCGCGATGCCCGGACCGAAGGTGAAGCGGGATGTGACGCCGCGGGAGAGCTCAAACAGCCAGATATCCACGGTTCCAGTTTGGGAATCGCGCCGGTTCGCCGCCACACGCTGGTCGTCCGGCGAGAGGTTCAGGTTGAGGTAATCGCCCGGGTCGCCCACCGAGCTAAGCTGCTTGCCGGCACGATCGAACCAAAGCAGCCGGCGGGAGCCGCCGACGATCGAGTCATAGACCAGCACGCCACTCCGGGAGACGGAGAATCGGGCGCGCAATAAGCTGTCAATTTGTACCGGCTCGTCCACCGGAACGGCCTCGCCGATCATCTGGAGCCGAGCGGCATCGAAGGGTTGCGCCAGCAGCGTGCGTTCGCGGAGGAAGAGCAGGTAGCCGGAAGCATAGGCGGCGCTCGAGTTTTCCCCGAGCAGGCGCGTGCGGTCCTTGGAGTCCAGCGAGGCCAGGTAGATTCCGGTGTTCTCCGGCGAGCCGAAGGCGAGAAATAAGAAGTGCTTGCCGTCGGGCAAGAACTGGGGCCAGCGATGGGCAACCTCCGAACGGGAAGCGTCGAGCGACGTCACCGGCTGGGGCTCGCCGCCGGCGGCCGAGACGCGAAAGAGAGGCGTGAAGCTCGGGGCGAAGACGATGACGCCATCGCTGCCCCAGGCGCCGCCGCGGGGGACGGGCGCGTTGCAGAGGGTTTGGGGCGGCCCGCCGGAGGCCTCAATTTTTTTAAGCTTTCCGGCGGCGAAGAAGCCGAGGAAGCGGCTGTCGGGCGACCAAAAGGGATAGCTTGCACCCTCGGTGCCGGGGAGTGGCTGGGCGGAGAGCGAATCGAGCGGGCGCACCCAAAGCTGCGTTTTGCCGAAAGCGTCGGTGGCCGTGAAGGCGAGGCGGCGGCCGTCGGGCGAGACGGCGATCTCGTTGAAGCTTGTTTTCTCGGGCGGCAACAGGGTGAGCTTGACGGCACGCGTTTCGGGCAGCGGGCGGTGGAAATAGGCAACGGCGAAGGCCAGGGTCACAGCGAGCAGAACTGCGGTAGCTCCCTTCCAGGCCCAGCGGGACCAGCCCTGACTCATCGCTACCGCGGGCACGGGCGACTCCGGCCCGCCCCCTGCGATCCGTTGCAATTCCCGCTTCAGGTCCCGGGCGCTTTGCCAGCGCTCGTCCGGCTCTTTGGCCAGACACGTCTTCACCATTCGATCGAGCGCCGGAGGGCTCATCGGCTGAATGCTCGAAACGGCCGGGGGATGCGAGCCGAGTATGGCCGCGATCAGGCTGGCCGGGCTCCGGCCCTCAAACGCCTTGCGCCCGGTGGCCATCTCGTAGACCACCGCACCGAAGGCAAAAATGTCGGTGCGCGCGTCGGCGTCCTTGCCCTCCAGTTGCTCCGGCGCCATGTACTGAAACGTGCCCAGAATCGTCCCTTTCGCCGTCAGCGGGCCGGCTTCGGTCGGCAAGACGGAAAGCGAGACGGCAGCGTTCGCTTCCGGGGCTTGCAGTTTTGCCAGGCCGAAGTCGAGCAGCTTTGTCCCGACCTTGGTCAGCATGATGTTGCCCGGC
>JACQDG010000278.1 GCA_016201185.1 Acidobacteriota bacterium
CGCCATCTGCTTGCTGAGCGGCGTCGAGTAAGCGTACTGGTTGTTGTTGCAGAGGTAGACTACCGGCAGCTTCTCGACGGCGGCGAAGTTCACGCCCTCGTGCCAGTCGCCGCGGCTGGTGGCCCCGTCGCCGAAGTAGGAAAACACTACGTTGGGCATGCTCCGGTACTTGAACGACAAGGCAATGCCACCCGCCACGGGCACGCTCGCCCCGATGCTGCTGATGATGGGCACCAGGTGCAGCTTCAGGTCGCCCATGTGCATGTTGCCGTCCCGCCCTCGCATGGGGCCGGTGGCGCGCCCCAAGTATTGCGCCATGATGCGCCGGGGTTCCATGCCGCGCACCAGAAAAGCTCCCATGTCGCGGTGCGTCGGGCAGATCCAATCGTCCTTTTCGGCCAGGATGGCGCTGCCCACCGGGATCGCTTCCTGGCCGCGTCCTGTGTAGCATCCGCCCAGGACCTTCCCCTGGCGGTAGAGCTTCAGCTCGATGCGGTTCTCCATCTCCCGCATCAGCACCAGGAAATACAGCAGCCGGTGGCACAGCTCCTGCGTCACCTCGGCAGTGACCGGCGCGGTAGTGGCCATGGTAGACCTGATGACTGTAGCGCAACCCGAGCCGGCTGACAAGGCATATAATCCTTCTACACGGGAAACGAGCAATTACCCTCTTCTGGGGGGACCATCAGGAGGTAGGCCGTGGCCAAGCACATAGCCTTCAAATGCAATTACACGCCTTCATACCTGGTGGAGAAAGGACGAATCAATGTCCCGAGAAACGCACCCGGTCTGGACGGTCTACGACAAACTGCGCACCGCCCGTCTGAATGTAAAGTATTACAGCAGACGTCTCAGCGGGCTTGAGAGGAAAAACTTCTTTATCGAGCTTGTCCTGCTTGCTACTGCGCCCTCGTCCGCGATCGCTGGGCTTTGGTTTTGGGAAACCACATATGGAAAGCTCGCTTGGCAGTATCTGGGTATCGTTGCAGCTATCGCCGCCATACTAAAGCCGCTCTTGGGCTTGACAAAACGCATTAAAGAATATGAAAGTGTCCTGTCGGGCTATCGCACGCTTGAGTATGACTTGATGGAGATTAAGTCCCTGGTAGAGCAAAAGCAGAAATACGACGCCGCTCTACAGTCCGATCTCAAGAAGGCCCTTCAACGAGAGAAGGTACTCGTAGGAAAGACTCCCGAGACGCGTGAAAGCCACAACATAAAACGCAGGTGCGAACTTGAGGTGCGGCGTGAGTTGCCGCGCGAGTGCTTCTTTGTTCCAGAGGAGTAGAAAAATGCCTGTAAATGACAAACCCAGTAAGCCAGTCCCGCAACCGCAGCCGACGCCGCCTTCGCCGCCAAGGCCGGCACCCGGTGATCCGTTCCAACCACCGCCACCCGAACGCCGTAAGGACCATCCGCTTCCAGAGCACCATGTCGAACCTGATGACCCATGGCCAAGGTAGGTATGACTTATCGCTCCAACAGAGTCCGCTAAAGTCTGCTGAGTTTGAACGCTCAGTTGCTGGCGGTAGAGCTTGAGCTCGAGGCGGTTCTCCATCTCCCGCATCAGCACGAGGTAATACAGCAGCCGCTGGCACAGCTTCTGCGTCACCTCGGCAGTGACCGGCGCAGTAGTGGCCATGGTAGACCTGATGGCTGTAGCGCAACCCGGGCCGGCTGACAAGCCCGGAACCCTCCATCCGGGTCCTTGCCGGGGAACTTTCCTTTTCTCCTTGCGTACCTTACAATTGGGAGGCAAAAGCCGTGTCGACCACAACCACTGCCGCCACCGTCTACTGCCAGAAATGCGGAACGCCCATGACGCCGCAGGAGCGCTTCTGCCGCCGCTGCGGGTATGATTCCACGGTTCCGTGGTCGGCCGCGGCCCCGGCCTATGCTCATGTCGGGCCCGTCTCGGACTCGAGGCGCCTGGCCGCCTTTCTGCTCTGTTTTTTCCTGGGCGTTTTTGGGGCCCATCGCTTCTACGTGGGCAAGATCGGCACCGGCGTGCTGTGGCTCGTCACGTTTGGCTTTCTGACGATCGGCATGCTGTTCGACCTGATTCTGATCGTCGCCGGCGAATTCCGCGACAAGCAGGGCCGCCGGCTTCTGGAGTGGTAACCGTCAGGGGCCGGGGGTTAGGGCTCGGGGGCCCGGGGTCAGGTGTCTACCTCTTCCCGCTCAACGCGTTGCGCAAAGAGTAGAGCTGTTTTCTGAGCGAGGTCAAGTGTTCCAAAGAGAACGCAAGCCGTTCAACCGAGAGATACTCCAGGCGGGCAGCGATTTCGAGTTGTGTTTCAATTTCGGCCAATGATCCTTGAGCTATTGATATGTGATTAAGGTACTCCTTTGTGTGCTCCTTGGCGTGTCCCTCTGCGATGTTTGAGGGCACTGAGACCGCCGCTCGGCGCAGTTGATTCGTCAAACCATAAAGCTCGGATTTAGGAAAGCCCTCGGATAAGCGGTAGACCTCTTCCACGAATTCCACGCTTTGTTGCCAGACGCGAAGGTCCCGAAATCCTCTAATCATCCATCCCTCGCGCCGCGACCGCTGATCCTAGTCCCCGACCCCCAGCCCCCATCTCCTGGCCCCCATCCAGAGCAAGGCGCCAACCGCCATTGTCAGCAGCCCGTACCCGGACTCCTTGGGCTGCCTCCACACCATGTAGCTCAACACCCAAACCGCTGAAGCCACATAGACGCCGGGAATCAGCGGAAACGCAAGGTTCGCCGCCGCGAGCGGCTTCCAGCCCGGCCGGCGACGCAGCCGGAACATCCCCAGCACCGTCAGCGCGGTGAAAAACCACAGGCTGAAGCCGATATACTGCACCAGACTCGAGAAAGTCCCCGTCACGATCAGCAGGCAGCAGCAGGCGCCCTGCGCCAGCACCGCGATCCACGGCGTTTTCCACCGCGGGTGCACGCGCTCGGCGATGCGAAAGAACGCCCGGTTGGAGGCCATGGCATAGTAGACCCGCGGCCCGATGATCGTCATGGCGCTCACCGTGGAAAGCAGGGAAAAAGCCATCAAGCCGCTGAACGTCCCGGCTACGGCGGGACCGAACAGGGTGCCGGCGGCGTGCGCCCCTACCCCGATCACTCCCTTCATGCTTTCGAGCGGGCTGGCGTAAATGAACACCACGTTCAGCCCGGCATAGAGCAGCGCCACCAGCAGGGTCCCCGCCAGCAGAGAGCGGGGCAGCGTCCGTTCCGGGTCGCGCAGCTCCTCGGCCACGTAAGCCGCCGCATTCCACCCGCTGTAGCCGAAGTACACCCACACCAGGCTCAGGATGAATTGCACCGGCACGGAATTCGTGGAAGTGCGCGCCGCCGGCATGCTGAAGTGCGCCCAGTCCCCTTTCCCCACCAAAACCGCCAGCCCCAGGAAAGCCACAATGACCAACACCTTCGTCGTGGTCAGGAAATTCTGTATCTGCGCCGCCCGCAATAGCCCCACCACGTTCACCAGGGTGAAAGCCGCCACAATGCCGCACGCCACCAGTTGACCGGGGCCGAAGTGAAGGGCAAAAAAGCCCAGCGACAGCCCCGGCCCGGCATTCCGGGCGCTCAACGCCGGATAAAAGTAGCCCAGATATTCGGATGTCGCCAGCGCGGCGGCCGCCGTCGGCGCGGAAAAGCCCGCGAAAAAGGAGACCCACCCGGTCAAAAATCCCCAGATAGGCCCCCATGCTTCCGTCAGGAACACGTATTCCCCACCAGAGCGGGGAAGATTGATGCCCATTTCCGAGAAGCACAGCGCGCCGGCCAGGGCCAGGGCCGCCCCCACGAACCAAATCGCCACCACCAGCCAGGCTGAGCCCAGGTCCCCGGCCAGGAATCCCGTGGTCGTGAAGATGCCCGTCCCGACCATGTTGGACACCACGATCGCCGTGGCGCTGAACACCCCCAGTTGGCGAAGCAGTTTTGGCTGGGTCATGCAGGCTGAGGGTATCGACTTCCCCCCCGCTACGCAAGTAGAATTTCATTAGATAAGGAGCCTGTCTTTATGCTCAACCTTCTCCTTTTCGTTCTGGCCCTCCTGGCCGTGCCGTTCGCCCTGCTGTGGGCCTCCGATCCCTATCAGAAGCAACGGGAGCAAATGGTGAAGGAACAGATCGAGGCCCGGGGAGTCCGCCGGCCCGACGTGCTGGCGGCTATGGGCGCCGTGCCCCGGCACCTGTTCGTCCCGCCGGACCTGGCGCCCCAGGCCTACGCCGATCATCCGCTGCCCATCGGCGAAGGCCAGACTATTTCTCAGCCATACATTGTGGCCTTCATGACCGAGTTGCTCGAGGTGGGAGCCGCCGACCGCGTGCTCGAAATCGGAACCGGCTCCGGCTATCAGGCTGCCGTGCTGGCGCGGCTGGCGAAGAGTGTTTACACCATCGAGATCGTCCGTTCCCTGGGAGAGCAGGCCGCCGCCCGCCTGCGCGCGATGGGCTACAAAAACGTTGAAGTGCGCGTCGGCAACGGCTACAACGGCTGGCCTGAGCAGGCCCCGTTCGACCGCATCATCGTCACCGCCGCGCCGCCCAGCATTCCCCAGGCCCTCATCGATCAACTCAAGCCTGGCGGCAAGCTGGTAGCGCCCGTGGGACGCGAATTCATGGGTCAGGATTTAGTCGTGTTGGAGAAGTCCCGCTCCGGCCGCATTTCGACCCGCAAGGTGCTGCCGGTGGCTTTTGTCCCAATGGTGAAACCGTAAGCGGGCTGCAGGCGGGGGCGGTTGCCCTACACGGGCAAAGCGGGGGTCGCGAGCGTTTCGGAGTGGAACTACGCTCTCTGCAAAAAACTGGCGACACGCGAGAAGATGTTGGTGATCGAACCTGCGAAGGGCGGGAACGTCGCTGCTACCGCGACGCTGATGAAGCCGCCCAAAAGGGCGTACTCTACGAAGTCCTGCCCTTTGTCTTCATTCCAGATTCGAATCCTCACGAAGGTCTTGATCAATGGTCGCATGGGGGGTCCTTAAATTATTCGACTCCGGGCGCAACCGGCGCCTCAGAAATAGATCCTACAGGCAGCGCTTCGGGAACCACAATTGAGCGAAAGACATATTCTTCCTATGTCCGGGGATATATAACCGCGGAAAGACTACTGGGTTTGCAGCTTAATATGAACGGGGAGCATGGAGTCGTCCGTGACTTCCACGGTGTGCTGGCCCGTGCCCACTCCTTCTTTCGTCAACGTGAGAACATGGGACCCGGGCGGCAGTCTCAACTGCATGGGGGTCTGGCCGGGCGCCGGTTTCCCATCGACCCTCACCGTGGCCCCGGGCGGATCCGTCGAAAGCATGACCGTTCCGAAAACGGGCCGCAGCGTGACGTGCAGGTCGACCGGCGCCTTCCCCATCTGCACCTCACGCCTTTCGGGATGGAAGCCTGCCTTGCTAAAGGATATGACGTGCTTCCCGGAAGCCACTGGTATCGAGCACGGGGTGGTGCAGGACAAATCGGCGTTATTGTCCGCCATCGCCTGGACACCCGGCGTGTCGGTATCAATGTTGACGACCCTGCCGCCGGCTGCGCCCGCTGCCGCTCCCTCGCCTTCAGCAGGCGGCGAAACGCGCGGGGGAGTGTTGGGCGCGGGCGGAGGAACAGGAACAGCCGGCTTCGCGGCTTGAGTCTCGGGAGCCTTGGAAGAGACGGCCGCAGAAGGCTTGGCTTCTGGTGGCTCGGTGGGCGCCGGGGCCGGCGCCTCCACCACCTTCGAAGGTACGCTCGGCTGAACGGGTGTCGTGCCTCGCTGGCTGAAATAATACGCGCCGGCCGCGCCCAATGCCAGCGCTATTGCCACAGCAATAGGCGTCCAGGATTGCCCGCGCCTTGGGGCCGCGGCCGCCTTCGCTTCGGCCGGCTTTGCAGCGACCGCGGCTT
Organism: Acidobacteriota bacterium; assembly: GCA_016201185.1. Taxonomy (GTDB): domain Bacteria; phylum Acidobacteriota; class Terriglobia; order Bryobacterales; family JACQDG01; genus JACQDG01. The sequence continues at coordinate 5,877 of JACQDG010000278.1, forward strand.
TCTTTAGCTCCGGCTTCTTCTCTTTCACCGGCGGCGCAGCCTTCTCCGCCGGCTTCTTCGCTTCCGCTGGCGGTTTCTCCGCTGCTGGCGCCTCGGCTTTCAGCACCGGCTTTTCCAGAGGGGGCAGCTTTTCCGCTATCGGCGCCGCCGCAGCTTCGACTTTCTGGCCTTCGAGCGGCGGAAGCTTCTTCTCCACCACTGGCGCAGCCGCCACTTCCACTTTCTTCCCTTCGAGCGGGGGCAGAACTTTCTCCCTCCCCGCGAGCGTTGCCGCTTCGACCGACGGCTTCGAAGATATCGTTGGCGGGACTACCCCAACAGGGGGCGACGGAGTCGCCGCTGCTTTCGGGGGCGGGGGAGGCGTCACCGCCCCTTCCGCCGAAGGCGCGGCCCCGGCGCTTACTTCCACCGTCTCCTTGGCCACCGGAACGGGCAGCACGATTTCCGGCGTCGTCGGCGCCCGAGGCTCGGGTGTCCGGTCCGGTTGTGTCAGCAGCGCCGGATCGCTGGCCTCCGTAGCATCAAAAGCCGAAGGCATCCGCCGCACGGCCGGCGTCAGGTTGGCCGTCTGTTCCGCTGCCGCCTGCAGCGCCTCAGCGAACTCCCGGCACTTCTGATACCGCTCCAACGGCTCTTTCGACAGCGCTTTCATCACCACCGCGTTGATCTTGTTTCCGACGCTGGGATTCAGCTCCTTGGGCGGAACCGGGTGTTCGCTGACGATCTTGAAAATGACCGTGGTGATGCTCTCCCCGCTGAAGGGCTTCTGCCCCGTCAGCATCTCGTACACCAGCACCGCCAGGGAGAACATGTCCGAGCGGCCGTCCACCACAGCCCCCCGCACCTGCTCCGGCGACATGTAGCTAGGCGTGCCCATCACCGTGCCGGTGTGAGTGAACTTCGAGGAGGCGATGCGAGCGATGCCGAAGTCGGTGATCTTCACCACCCCTTCGGTGTTCGCCATGATGTTGCCGGGCTTGATGTCGCGGTGGACGATGCCCGTGGAGTGGGCGTAATCCAGCGCCATGGCCGTCTGGGTCGCCACCGTGATCAGCGACTTCGGGTCCTGGACAGCCCCCTGTTCAATGATCTTCTCGAGCGTCTGGCCGTCCACAAACTCCATCGTGATGTAAGCCAGGTTGTCTTCTTCCGCTATGTCGTAGATGGTGACGATGCCGGGGTGGGAAAGGCTGCCGGCGGATTGCGCTTCGCGGAACAGCCGACTCCGGAGCTGCTCTCGCTCCTCCGGCTGCACGAGGTCCCCAAGCCGGATGGTCTTGATCGCTACCAGCCGCCCAATGGTGGGGTCCTGCGCTTTGTACACCACACCCATCGCGCCGCGGCCCAGCTCTGACAAAATCCGGTACCGGCCGATCTTTTCCAGCACGCGA
>JACQDG010000306.1 GCA_016201185.1 Acidobacteriota bacterium
ATACGCCTGCATAGTGGGCGGGTTGTCCAGGCTGTACTGGCGCACGTCGCCCACGATCCCCACCACCGTGTACCAGGGCTTCTTTTCATCGCGGCCCCCCAACTGGATCCGTTTGCCCAGCGCGTCTTCCCCCGGCCACTGTTGCCGCGCCAGTGCCTCGCCCACCAGCGCGACCGGGAGTGAATCGGCCCTATCCTGCTCCGTAAACAGCCGGCCGCGCTTCAGGGGAATCCGCAGAGCGCGGAAATAGCCCGGGCTTACTATGTAGCGGTCCACGCTGGGAACTTCCGGATCGGGAAGCAGCCGGTCCTGGACGATGAAACCCGCGCGGTCATAGCCGCCGCTGATCGGCAGCGCGGTGGTGACGCCCGCCGCTTCCACCCCCGCGAGCGCCCGCACACCCTCGAGCGATTGTTCGTAAAAGCGCGCCACAGCCGCTGGGTTTTCCCGGTACTTCGAGCCGGCTAGGCTGATATTCAGCGTCAGCACTCTCTTCGGATCGAACCCCGGGTCCACCTGCAGCAGCCGCGCGAAGCTTTTCACCAGCAATCCCGCTCCTACCACCAGCACAAAAGCCAGCGCCATCTCTCCGACCACCAGCAATCCGCGCAGGTCGTGCCTCGACGCGCCGTCCGAACCCCGGCCGGCGTCCTTCAGCGCCTTGTTCAAGTCCACGCGCGAAGCCTGAAACGCCGGCGCCAGCCCGAACAGCACGCCGGTCAGAACGCTGGCCCCGAGCGCAAAAAGCAGGACGCTGGCATCGACGGTGATCTCATCGAGCCTGGGGATCTGTTTCGGCCCCAGCGTGGTGAGCGCGGAAGTGGACCACATCGCCGCCAGCACGCCGCCCGCGCCTCCCAACAGGGCGACGAGCAGGCTCTCCGTCAGCAATTGCCGCGCGATCCGCATCCGCCCCGCTCCCAGCGCCGCCCGCAGCGCCACTTCCTTGCGCCGCGCCGTCGCCCGCGCCAGCAGCAGGTTGGCCACGTTGGCGCAGGCGATCAGCAGCAGGAAACCCACCGCGCCGAGCAGAATCCACAGTGCCTTGTCCACATTTCCCACCACTCGATCCCGGACCGGGGTGATTATGACGTACGCATCGGCCGGGTAGTCGGTGGGATATTCGCGGACCAGGCTTTGGTCCACAGCCTTCATTTCCGCCGTCGCCTGCCCGATGGTGACGCCCGCCTTCAGCCGCGCCACGGCCTGCAGGTGCTGGCAGGTGCGGCAGGCATAGGGAAGGGAAGCATCGTAGCCGAGCACCGCCCACAGGTCCGGCGGCTGCGACCACGCACTGAACAGCAGCGGCCGGAATTCCGCCGGCAGCACTCCCACAATGGTGAACGGAACTTCGTCCAGCGTGATTCGCTTTCCGACGACTCCCGGATCGCCGCCAAAGCGCCGCTGCCAGAAGCCGTGGCTCAGCATCACCACGTACCGGCGGTCCGGCCGGTCTTCCTCCGGCAGGAACTCCCGCCCCTCGAGCGGCTTCACCCCCAGCACGTCGAAAAACCCGCTCGAGACGCGCATGCCTCTAAGCTGCTCCGGCTCCCCCACCCCGGCGAGCGTGGCGCTCCAGCCGCGGAAAAGCGCCATCTTCTCGAAGGACCGGCTGCGCGCCCGCCACTCGACAAAAGTGCCGTAGGAAGTATTGGTAGGGTTGAGGGTGTCCTTGTCGGCTTCGGCCAGCGTCACCAGGCGTTCCGGCTGGCGGTACGGCAAGGCGTTCAGCAGCACCGCCTTCACCACGCTGAAGATCGCCGTGTTCGCGCCGATGCCCAGCGCCAGCGTGAGCACCGCCACCGCGGTGAACCCCGGGCTCTTGGCCAGCATCCGGATTCCGTAACGAAGGTCTTGCAGGAATGTTTGCATGATCCGATGCCTATTCGTATCGCAGGGCCGCCATCGGATCTACTTGCGTCGCGCGGCGCGCCGGCAGGTAGCTCGCGGCCAGCGCCACGGCTGCCAGCAGCAGCGCGACACCGGCGAAGGTGACAGGATCTGCGGTCGTTACGCCGAACAGAAACGCGGCCAGCGCCCGGGTCGCCGCCAGCGACCCCGCCAGACCCACTGCCACGCCGACCAGCACCCACGCCATCTCCTGACCCACGACCAGCCGCAGCACGTCGGCCCTTTGCGCTCCCAGCGCCATGCGGATGCCGATCTCCTGCGTGCGCCGGCTGACCGTGTAGGAAGTGACCCCGTAGATCCCCGCCGCCGCCAGCGCCAGGGCCACGAATGCGAAGACGCTGAGGAAGATCGTCGGGAACCGCCGCGCCGCGACCGAGGCTGAGAGCACCTGGTCCATGCTCCGGACGTCGGTAATGGGTTGATCTGGATCCACGGCCCAGATCTCGGTGCGCGCCGCCGCGGCCAGGCGCAGCGGGTCGCTTTCCGCCCCGGCGGCCTTCACCACCAGCGTCATGCCGCGCTCCGGGGCCTGCAAGTAGGGAGCATACATTTCCGGCCGAGGCTCACTGTCCAGCCCGGAGTGGCGCACCGCTCCCACCACTCCCACGATCTCGCGCGAGACGCCCCGCTGGAAAGTGATCTTTAGGCGCTTGCCGAGGGGGCTTTCACCCGGCCACAGCCGCCGGGCTATGGTCTCATTAATGACCGCGACCGGGGGAGCCTCGCCTGTGTCCCGCTCGGTGAAGGCGCGGCCCTCGAGGACCGGAATCCCCATGGCCGTGAAATAGCCGGCGCTCGCGGCGCAATAGCCTGCCGCGCGCGACTCTTCCGGGAGCCGGAGCCTCCCCTCGATATCGAAAGTCTCAGTGGAGCTGGAGCCGCTCATCGGCAGGGTATTAATAGCGCCAACCGACTGCGCGCCGGGCAGCCGTTCCAACCGCTGGATGGCTTGCTCAAAGAAGGCCGCCCTGCTCCGGCTTGCGGTGTATTTCGCTCGGGGAAGATTCACCCGCAGCGTCAGCAGCCGCTCGGGACGGAACCCCGGGCGGACGCTTTCGAGCAGCACGAAACTCTTGATCAGCAGCCCCGCCCCGATCAGCAGCACCAATGACAGCGCCACCTCCCCCATCACCAGCAAGCCGCGCATCCGGCGCCCTCTCGCTCCCAGCCCCTGGCTGCGGACCCCCAGTTCCCAGCCCGGCGTTCCAGGCCGCGTAGCTTCGAGCGCGGGCGCCAGGCCGAAAAGTATTCCCGTCGCCAGGGAGAGGAAAAGCGTGAAGGCGAGCACCGGGCCATCCACGCGAATCTGCTCCAGCCGGATCGCAGGGATGGCCTCCGGCGGCAAGAGCCCCACGAGAAAGTCCACGCCCCATAGGGCCAGCGCCAGGCCCGCCGCGCCGCCTGTTCCCGCGAGCAGCAAGCTTTCGGTCAGAAATTGCCTTACCAGCCGGCCGCGTCCCGCCCCCAGCGCCGCCCTTATAGCGGTCTCCTGCTGCCGCGCCGCTGCCCGCGCCAGCAGCAGGTTCGCCACGTTGGCGCAGGCGATCAGCAACACGAAACCCACTGCTCCCAGGAAAACCAGCAACGCCGGCCGCAGATTCCCCACAACCTGCTCGTTCAGCGGCACCAGGTTCACGCCGAGCCCGGCATTGGCCGGATACTCCTGCTCCAACCGCCGCGCGATGGTTTCCATCTCCGCCCGGGCCTGCGCCACCGTTACGCCCGGTTTCAGCCGCGCCAGCACTTCCAGAAATCCGTGCCCCCGGTCGCGGTCCGGCTCGAGTGGAACCCAAAGCTCGACCCTAGCAAACCGGTCCGGCGGGAATTGAAACCCCGCCGGCATCACCCCGACCACGGTGTAGCTCTCCGAATCGAGCGTTACCGACTGGCCGAGAACTTTCGCGTCACCGGAAAACCGCCGCTTCCACAAACCGTAGCTCAACACCACGACCCGGCTTTTCCCTGGCTGCTGCTCCTCGCTCTCAAAGGTGCGGCCGAGCCCGGCCTGCGCTTCGAGCATTGGAAACAGGCTCGCCGAAGCGCGCAGGCCGTAAACCTGCTCCGGCTCGCTGCCGGCGCGCGGCGTCTCCCCCGCCGAGCCGGCCAGCGTAAAGCTCCTGTCGGCGAAGGCGGCCATCTGGTCGAAGACCTGGTTCTGTGCCTTCCAGTCCTCGAAGTTCGGGTACGCCGTCACGTCCTGACTCCGGCCGTGTTTCAAGTTCGTTTCCCAGGCGATCAGAAGGCGCTCTGCGTTCTTGTATGGCAGCGGGCGTAGCAGCACGGCGTTCACCACGCTGAAGATTGCCGTGTTGGCGCTGATACCCAAGCTCAGGGCGATCACCGCCACGGCGGTGAAGCCCGGATTGCGGCCCAGCATTCGCAGGCCGTAACGAAGGTCGTGCAATAACGTAGTCACGCGGCTCCCGCAAGTCTCCCACGGCAAGCGCCGTGCCATATCGTCCCAGGGAGTTAAGTGATTGAATTAGCGGGCCGTCTCAGTGGGGAAGACGCTCCACTCGAGCCGCGGGGTGTCCGGGTGTGGGAAGCCTCTGTCGCAGAACCGGAGAGCCGCTCTCGGCCGCTCACCAGATGGTCTCTACCTTGTATGCGCGAATCTGAGGATCGGCGGTCAGGATGGGCAGCCTCTCCACCCGGCTTTGAGCCACCAGCATACGGTCGAAGGGATCGCGGTGGAGGTTGGGAAGGGCCTCCACCTGCAACGCGTGGCTTAACACGATCGGCAGGCTCTCTATAGCGTAATACGAGGTTCGCTCCGTAATGTAGTGGCCCGGCCGCAACGGTAGCTTGAGCCTTCCAGCCTGGACCTTAATGACAATTTCCCACGCGGAAGCCACGCTAAGAAGGAGTGTGTTGCTGCTGTCCCCAAGAATTCTTCTGGCCATCGCGGACAGCCGGGCCTCGTCCATCGCCCACCAGAGAAAGGCATGTGTGTCTAGCAGCGCTCTCACTTGTAAAACAGATCGAGAATGTCGTCCGGCAGCGGCGCGTCAAAGTCCGGTGACATCCAGATTTTGCCCTTGTCGAGGCCCGGCACACGCTTGCGTGGCTTCCCCTTGATCGCCACCAGCCGCGCCACCGGCTTGCCGGCCTTGGCAATCACCACCTCTTCTCCCAGGCTCACCCGCGCCAGCAGCTTGGAGAAGTGGGTTTTCGCTTCGTGCACGTTCACCGTCACGGCCATGTCTCCAGATTAGACTAAGTCCTGGACTAAGTCAACCAGGCCTCGCCCTTCGGCTGCTTCAACCTCAGTGCCAATCCACCCGCTCGCCCCGCGGCCGCTTCCTGAACTCCCGCACCAGCTCCACCAGCGCCGCCACCACCGCGTCGAAAATCTTTTTCCCCTTTTCCGCCGTCGCCAGGGTCGGATCGCCCACCAC
>JACQDG010000307.1 GCA_016201185.1 Acidobacteriota bacterium
CAACTCGGCGACGCTGACCGCCAAGCCCGGGCAGGTGGTGACGCTGTGGGGAACCGGCCTAGGTCCTATTAGTGCTCCTGATAACGTGCCGCCGCCGGCCGGCGACCTGGCCGTGCCGGTAGAAATCCTGGTCGGGGGAAAGCCGGCCGCCAAACAGTACAGCGGGCGAACACCCTGTTGCTCCGGGGTGGATCAGATCGTGTTCCGGGTGCCGGCTGATGCCCCGCCGGGCTGCTTTGTTCCGGTGCTGGTTCGGGCGGGCGGCACGTACAGCAACACCGTGACCATGTCGATCGACCCGCAGGGTCGCCCCTGCTCCGACCCGTTTAACGTTCTCTCGCCAGCCAGGCTTGGTGGCGAAAAACAGGGGATGATTCTACTGCTTCGCCTCAGCGCCAAGGCGCAACTGGAAGCGGGCCAGCCGCCGGCTGACATTGTCGTGGACTTGGGCCTGGGCTCCTTTGCGGAGAGCGCTGCCGGCGCGGCGTCTTACAATCCGATCCTCTCCCTGCCGCCCATAGGAAGCTGCTCGGTGACTACCCAGAGCGGCGTCGATTTGGGAAGCCTGCTGGGCGGCCAGCTCCCTGGCACTTTCTCAGGTGGCCGCTCCCTGGATGCGGGACCTGCGCTCACCGTAACCGGGCCTGCGGGCAGCAAGTCGATGCCGCGCTCTGACTCCGCTTACGTGGGCTTTCTGGGCGGCGCCGCCCTGTTGGGGTCTTCCGCATCGCCCTTGTTCCTAGCGCCCGGCTCCTACCAGGTGACAGGAACAGGAGGGGCGGATGTCGGGCCTTTTAGCGCCAACGTCACCATCCCGCCGCCGGTCGTCTGGACCAACCGCGATCAGCTCACCTCGGTAAATCGGGCCCAGGGACTCAACGTCGCCTGGACCGGGGGAGATCTTACGGGCCAGTTGGCCCTGATAGTGGGCTTTAACGTCGACCAACAGGCTCAGGCAGGCGGTCTGTTTCTGTGCCTGGCCCCGCTCGAAGCGGGTGGTTTTACGGTTCCGGCGTCGGCCCTGGCCAACATACCTCCCAGTAATGTAGGGCAGCCGGACCAGTCGTTCGGCTTCCTCATGTTGGGGGCCTTGCCTCACAGGAATATATCCAGCTTCACCGCCGCGGGACTCGATTCCGGATTTGCGTTGTACCTTTCCCTGGACGGCACGACCATTTCGTTTCAGTAGACGGATCTGAGCTATACTGGCGGCATTTAGGGATGACCAATGCCTTTGCCAGCCGACGCCCGCCTTGGGCCTTATGAGATTCTGGGCCTCCTCGGGAAGGGCGGGATGGGGGAGGTATACCGGGCGAGAGATCCACGAATCGGCCGCGACGTGGCCGTCAAAGTTCTCCCCGCCGCTCTCTCTGCCGATCCGGACCGGCTCCGGCGCTTCGAGCAGGAGGTGCGGGCTGCCGGGGCCCTGAATCATCCCAATATCCTTGTCATCCATGATGTCGGTACACACGAAGGCTCACCTTACTTGGTCTCCGAGCTGCTCGAGGGAGAAACGCTGCGAGAGCGGCTGCGGCGTGGGCCCATTCCTCCAGGCAAGGCGATCGACTACGCATTCCAGACGGCGAGCGGCCTGGCCCCCGCCCACGAGAAGGGCATTACCCATCGGGACCTTAAGCCGGAGAACCTGTTCATCACTAGAGACGGCCACGTCAAGATTCTTGACTTTGGCCTGGCCAAGCTGACGCAGCCACTGGAGGGCAAGGATCAGGCGGATGTACTTACGGAAACGGCGTACACCGAATCAGGGGCGATCCTGGGAACCGTTGGCTACATGTCACCCGAGCAGGCCAGCGGGCGCGCAGTCGATTTTCGCTCTGACCAGTTTTCCTTTGGCGCTGTGGCGTACGAAATGGCGACAGGGAAACGAGCTTTCCAGCGAGCTTCTGTTCCGGAAACCCTCTCGGCGATCATTCGGGAGGAGCCCGAGCCGATTACAGCGCTTCATCCCCAGACGCCCCCGCCATTTCGGTGGCTGATCGAGCGTTGCCTGGCCAAGGACCCGGAAGACCGTTTTGGCACGACCCGGGATTTGGCGCGCGATCTGGAGAGCATCCGAAACCATCTGGCCGAATTGGCGGGGCCGAAAGAAACGGCACCGCCAAAAGCGCCACGACGGTCTTGGGCCCTAGTAACGGCTGGTCTGGCGCTAGCCGCCATTGCCTGCGCAGCCCTGTGGATTTGGTTGGGCGGCTCTAAACCGCTGCAAGCACCCACCCTTCGCAATCTCACGTTTTCGGGCCACGACTCCGCTCCCGCAGCGTCACCTGATGGCCGGTTCGTGGCGTTCGTCTCCGATCGCGACGGCCGGCGGCGCGTCTGGCTGAAGGAACTCGCCGGCGGCGGCGAAGTGGCGCTCACCTCGGGGCCGGACGCCTCGCCCCGCTTCTCTCCGGACGGATCAACCGTCCTGTTCACCCGCAGCGAGGAGGCACACGTCGCTCTCTTTCGGGTACCGATCGTTGGTGGCGAGCCGCGCAGGGTGCTGGATTACGCCTCTGACGGAGACTGGTCGCCCGACGGGAGGAAGATCGCCTTCCTGCGAGCAGGCGCCGTCTGGGTCGCCGCAGCCGGCGGAGAGGAGGCGCACGAGCTGCCGAGTCCCCGGGATGCGGAAATCTTCTCTCCGCGCTGGTCGCCGAACGGTCGCACGATTGCCGCATCTCGAAGAGGTTTTACGCTCCCTCTCCGTATCTTCTTGGTGGGAGCCGATGGAAAGGACCAGCGCATGCTCCCCGCTGCTTCCGGGGCATTTGCGATTTCCTCGGTTGCCTGGACCGCCGCCGGCGATGAGGTGGTTTATGCTCAGAGCGAATCGGGCGCAAACCCTCAGCTTGTGCAAAGTCCAGCCTGGCTCGTTCGCCATAATCTAAGATCGGGCGCGACACAGAAGATTCTCTGGAGCCAGTCCTTCGGTTACCTTCTGGATGTCGCCGGACAGGGCAGGGTCGTGCTTGAAGCGAATGTATTTCGCGACAGTCTTCGGGAACTTCCCACCGGCGGCAAAAGCCGTTCAACCCAATCTCGCTGGCTGACCCGCGGCGACAGCCAGGACCGTCAGCCCGCCTATTCGCCCGACGGCAAGTGGGTGATCTTCCATTCCAACCGCAGCGGCAACGCGGACATCTGGAAAGTCTCGACTGAGGCTGGAGCCCTGCGGCGCTTGACCGATCATCCGGCGGACGATTGGGACCCGGCGTTTACTCCCGACGGCAAGAAGATTATCTGGAGCTCAAACCGCAGTGGCCACTTCGAGATTTGGACGGCCGATGCCGACGGAAGCGGTGCGAGGCAATTGACCCGAGATGGAACAGATGCCCAGAACCCGACCATGACGCAGGACGGTGAATGGATCGTTTACAGTTCGTTCAGGCGCGGGCGTGGTATCTGGAAGAGCCGCACAGACGGATCTGAGGCCACTCGTCTCGTCGACCTGGGAGTCATCCCCGAAGTTTCTCCGGACGGCCGGTACGCCGCATACGAGACAATGGACGGGGACCTGCGAGTGGTTCGGATCGCAGATGGCGCAGACATGCACTTCGTCGCCTCCGGCGGGTTTCGTCCCCGCTGGATACCAAACGGGCGCGCGATCGCTTTCCTCCTCGAGCCCCCTGATCCCAAGCGGCCCGGCGTGTTTGTTCAGGGCTTCGTTCCTGGGAGGGACACGGCCCAAACCCGGCGGATGCTCGTGGAGGTCGACGCCGGGCACGAAATCGAAACCTTCGGCATCTCGCCCGACGGAACCCGGGTCACCATTGCCGTCCGAGAGCCGCAGACAAACCTGATGCAGGCGGAGAACGTCCCCGGAATTGCGCCCCCGGCGCGGCTCGCGCGATAACGCCGGAACGCCCGCTCGTTTGACATCCTCCACGGAAATTCGATAACCTGGGCAAAGATGTTCCAACAGCTCAAATGCTGCTGTAGTGGCCCGACCTCGCGTCGGCGCTGAGTGTATCTTTTTCGCTCCCTGTTTCATCTTTAATAATTCAGGCGCAAATCGGAACAGGAGGCCTTATGTTTCGGGCCATCAGGGAACAAATCGACACCATTTTTCGGGAAGACCCGGCGGCCAGGAGCGTGATCGAGGTGCTGCTGTGCTATCCTGGTCTACACGCTATCCTGTTGCATCGGTTGGCCCACAAGCTCTATGTTTGGGGAGTTCCTCTGCTCCCGAGGCTCATCTCGCAGGGTAGCCGGTTCGTGACCGGAATCGAGATCCACCCCGGGGCCAAGATCGGCCGTCGCCTGTTCATCGACCACGGCATGGGCGTGGTGATCGGCCAGACCGCCGAGATCGGCGACGACTGCACCCTCTATCACGGCGTCACGCTCGGCGATTGGGCAAGAATCGGGGCCGGCTCGGTGGTGGTGAAGCCCGCGGCGCCGCACTCCACGGTGGTGGGCGTTCCGGGGCGGGTGGTGAGCATTAAAGGCGTCGCGGTGAAGGACGAGGAAGCGGCGATTCTGGAGCACGGACGCCTGCCCGACCCGCTGGAAGAAGCCCTGAGCAGCCTCGGCGAGCGCGTGGCGCGGCTGGAGGAGGAGTTGCGGGCCGCGCGCCAGGCCGCCAGGTAAAAATGATACTTACGCTGACCGTCAATCCGGCGATCGATCACACGATCACCACCGACCGCATCAATTACGAGGACCGGATCTACGTCCGCTCCTCTTTGGAACAGCCGGGAGGTAAGTGGCTGAACGCGGCGCGTATGATCCATGGGCTGGGCGGAAAGGTGCTGGCGCTGACCACTACGGGCGGCGCGATGGGAAAGCGCCTGGAGCATCTGCTCGCGAACTCGGGTCTGCCGGTGAGCCTGATCCGCATCCGCCGGGCGATCCGCCGCAACCTGACCATCAGCGACCTGCAGGGCCTGACCATAAAACTCGATGAGGCGGGACCGGAGATCAGCCGAGAGGAGGAGAAGAAGATCGAGACCGCGGTGCAGCGCAAGCTGAAGGCCGCTGAGTGGCTGCTGCTTTGCGGCAGCCTGCCGCCGGGCATGAGCTTGGATTTTTACGCCCGGCTGATCGACTACGCGCGGCGGAAAAAGGTCAAGACAGTGCTGGACACGGGGGATGAAGCGCTGCGGGTGGGGCTCGAGGCTCACCCTACCCTGGTGAAGCCGAACCGGCCGGAGGCCGAAAGGCTGCTCAACCGGGCGCTGGTGACGCGCCACCAATCCATGGAAGCGCTGCAGGAGTTGCATCAGATGGGAGCCGAAATGGTGGTGCTGTCGCTGGGAAGCCAGGGGGCCATGGGAGCCAGCAGCAACGGCGCCTACCACGCTTTGGCGCCCGATATCCAGCAGGCCTGTCCCATCGGGGCGGGCGACGCCCTGGTGGCCACTTGCGTTTGGGCGCTATCGGAGAAACAAACCTTCCCGGAGGCCTTGCGGTGGGGAGTGGCGGCGGGAACGGCCGCCGCGGCCACTCCCGGCACCTCGTTCGCTTCGCTCAGCGAGACACAGCGGATGCGGGAGCGGGTGGTGCTGGAAGCGCTTTAACGAAGTTCTCGAGCCCTGCCGTGATCTCGGCCAGGCAGGCCTCGGCGCCTCTCCCCATTTCAGCGACCACGGCACTCACTTCGCCCGCGGTCAGCGCGCCGGTATGGGAGCCGGCGCCGCTCCAGACGGTCCGGCCGGTCTTGCCTTCCACGAGCTCGGCCAACAGCTCGACGCGAACGCTGACACCGCCCGAGGAATCCACTTCGTCCAGGCGTTCCACGCGGCCCCGGATCAAATAGTCCGGCTTCGTCCTTCCGTCAAAGAGAGATACAGCTCTGAAGACCCCCTGTGCTCGGAGGCGATTCACCAGGGCCGAGGTGAGCATGGAGGAGGGACGGTCGGCCCAGCGGTGATACTCGTAGAAGCCTACCTCCTGGGGCGTAGGCCGGTACAGGATGCGGTCCTGCTCCAGTTGACCTGGCGCGCGGAACGGCATGACGGCTGCTGTGTAAGGCGCGGGATCCCGCGGCTGGGGCGCAGCGGCCGGAAAATCCAGGACGTAGTAGTGCGTTTTGGGTATGGACCCGCCGCAACCGGCGGCCCCTAAGATCAGCCCCGCAGCGAACCAGAGCTTCCAGACTCCGCGGATCACCAACCCTCCTCTCCTGAGCGGAAAACTATCGTATTATGAACGATGTCGTCGTGAATTGCCACAAATGCGGCGCGAAGATCCGCCCTAAGACCGGCTACCCGCCCTGGCCGTTGCCGCGAGCGGTAACCTCCGCGCGGCGTGCCCGTTCGAATCGCGGCAGCACCTTTTCCAGGTATTCGATCAAGGTCGCGACCCGCTCCCCTTCCGACCGCATACACAAAAGCCGCTGCTTCAGGTCCAGATCCAGGGGAACAATGCCGGCGATTTGAAAGCTATCGGCCGCCTTGTGCGGCTCCATAGATTCTCCCGCCGGGGTCGACACGTAATCCAGCGCCTTCTCAAACAGGCTTGCCAGCCGCTCGATCGACTCGGGGGCAGGAGCCGCCTTGTCTTCATCATCGAAAAAATGCACCGCCCCGCGCAGGTAGGGCATCTGCTCATCCAGAAACAGCAGCTCGAACCTTCGCCGGCCCAGGGTGACGATGTCCAGCCGGCCGTCCGGATACCGCCTCGCAACCTTCGCCACCACCGCTGTGCAGCCGGCATTGGAAAGGGAATTCTCTTTCGCCAGCACCACGCCGAATTCGGAGCTCTGCTCGATGGCTTGGCCGATCATGAGCTTGTATCGCTCTTCGAAAATGAGCAGGGGAAGCGCCGCGCCCGGCAAGAGCACCACCTCGAGGGGAAACAGCGGCAGCAGCAGCTCGGAGGCCATGCTACATTATGGCTTTCCGGGCGACTCCAGGCAATGCAGCCCAGCTACACCAGGCTTTTCCGCCTTGAAGACGCGACTCCATCCGGCTCTCACAGGACACGGGAGTGAATCTCGAGGGGCAGGTCGTACTCATTACCGGGGCTTCCCGGGGCATTGGAGAAGCTTGCGCGCATGCTTTCGCGCGGCGTGGAGCGCGGCTGATCCTGACGTCCCGCAACGCCACCAACGCGGAACGGGTCTGCCGGGCGGTGGCGCCGGCTCCGGCCGTCGCCCTGGGCGCGGATCTGAGCCGGCCGGGCCAGGCGGCGGGCCTGGCCGGGCGCGCCCTCGCCTGCTACGGCGGCGTGGATGTGCTGGTGAACAACGCCGGCGTGGGGCTTTACCTCCCCTGCTGGGAAGCGGAATCGGCCCTTATCCGGGAAATGGTCGAGGTTAACTTCTTCGCGCCGCTGGAGCTGATTCGAAATCTCGTGCCGCACATGCAGCGGAATGGCAGCGGGGTGATCGTCAACGTCAGCTCCGTGGCGGGCAAGGTGGCTCTGCCCTGGCTGACGATTTATTCGGCCACCAAAGCGGCTCTCAATTTTCTTTCCGACGGGCTGCGCATGGAGCTGCAGGGAACGGGAGTCCGGGTGGTGACGGTCTGCCCGGGGTATGTCTCCACAGGCTTCCCGCAGCATATACTGGGCGGCCGGATTCCTTACGCAGTCGCCGCGCGACAGCGTTTCACCATCACCGCCGAACGGTGCGCCAACGCCGTTGTAGAGGGCGTGCGAAAAGGAAAGCGGACGGTGGTCACGCCGCCGAGCGCCTGGTTGTTCGTAGCAGCGGCGCGGCTGCTGCCCGGCCCCGTGCACGCCATTATGGCCCGCATGAGGGCAGCGGACGCTCACTGACGTTTCGGATTATGCATCTCAAGCTCAAGGGCGCCCCGCTGATCTGCCTGGTCGGCTACATGGGCTGCGGCAAATCGACCATCGGACGGTTGCTGGCGGCGCGGCTGGGCTGGACATTCGTGGACCTGGACGAGGAGGTCGAGCGGCGTAGCGGCCTGGCCATCCCTGTCATCTTTGAACAGGGGGGCGAGAAGCGCTTTCGGGAATTGGAACACGAAGCGCTGCTCGAGCAACTGAGCCTGGCGCGGCGGGGGCGAGCGCGGGTGCTGGCCCTGGGCGGCGGGGCTTTTGTGAATCCGAAAAATCGCCACCACATGGAAAACGACGGCATCTCCATCTGGCTGGACTGCCCGCTCGCGAGGTTGCGGCAGCGCGTAGAGGCCGAATCGCACCGGCCGCTGGCGCGCGACCCCGAGCAGTTCGAGCGGCTCTACCAGGAGCGGCTGCCTTATTACCGCGACGCCGACTTCG
>JACQDG010000014.1 GCA_016201185.1 Acidobacteriota bacterium
CGGCGCCGAGGACCTGGACGATTACGGCTCCTGGGCGCCGGTTCCGGGCTATGGGCCCACCTGGTTCCCGAGGGTGGACGCAGGCTGGGCGCCTTATAGTTACGGGCGCTGGGCGTGGGTGGATTGGTACGGCTGGACCTGGGTCGATTACGACCCCTGGGGCTGGGCCCCGTTTCATTATGGCCGGTGGTTCTGGCGCGCTGGTTTCGGGTGGGGTTGGTGTCCAGGACCTATTTATGCCCCCGTTTACTGGTCGCCGGCGCTGGTAGGCTTCTTCGGCTGGGGCGGCCACGGCGGCTTCGGCGTCGGATTTGGCTTCGGCAACATCGGGTGGGTCCCGCTGGCGCCCGGCGAGCGTTTCTATCCCTGGTATGGACGGGGCTTCTACGGCCGCCGCAACAACGTTTTCGTTGACAACAGCGTGCACATCACCAATATCACGAACGTCACCAACATCCGGAATGTCTACCGCAACGCCAACGTGAATGGCGGGGTGCTGTCTGCCAACGTGCAGGACTTCTCCCATGGGCGGCTAGCCCACGTCCAGCACGTGAACGTTACGGAGATCCACAGTGCGGGTCAGATTCGCGGTGTAGTCCCGGTGGTGCCGGATCGCGCGAGCCTGCGGGTCAGCGATCGCGAGGTTCGGCCCGGAAGCGTTCCGGTGGCGGCCCATTACGACAATCGCTTCTTCACGCGGACCCAGTCGCGCCCCGTCGAGCGAGTGCCGTTCGCCGAGCAGCAACAGCAGTTGACGCGGTCGTTCCACGGTCAGGCGGGGCCTGCGGCACAGCAAGTGAACCGCTCTCCTGCCCCGGCTGCGGCAACCGGCAGCGTTCGACCGACTGCGCCAGCGCCGACGAATCCGAGCCGCAGTTGGCGGAGGATAGGCGAGGAGCGCCCGCCCGCGGCCAATGCCGCCTTGTCGGCCCCTCTTGCCGACGAGCGCAAGGCGCAGCAAGACACTAGTGGGCGGCGGCTGGGCGATGGGCAGCAGGCCCCTGCGGCAGCGCCAGCCCCAGCGCCCTCTAACTACCGCAACGCCGACCGGAATTCCGGCTCGCGCCGCTTTGGCGAAGAGACCCGGCCCGCGCCCGCCGCTGCGCCGTCCGCACCCTCGCCTGAGCGCAACGCGGAGCGCGACTCCGGCTCGCGCCGCTTCGGCCAGGCAGACCACCAGGCCGCGCCGTCGAGACCGCCTGCCCAAAACTACCAGCCGCGCCAGGAAACGCCGCGGATGGAACGGCGTCCGCTCGAGCTCAACCGCCCGATCGTCCGGGAGCGTGCGCCGCAGCATGGAGGGGGCGGCCGCTCTTCGGCTCCGCCTCCGCGCAGTTCGGGTCGCGATAGCGAGCGGTCCTCGGACCACGGCGGCCGGGGACGCCGCTGAGCGGGCGGTAGCAACCAGTTTTGGCTTCTTCCCTCTGGGCCTGACCGGGCGACCGGCAGGCCCTTTTTTTACCTTCCGAACTGACGCTGTGGGGTAGACCGGAACTTACCGCTCTCGGGTGGCGCGAATCAGGGCTTCCATGTGGTCGAGGTAGCGCTCCAGGGCGCGGCGGCCGGCAGGCGTGAGCCGGTACTCCGTCTTCGGAATCCGGCCATCGAAATACTTCGTGCAGGAGACGTAGTTGGCCTCTTCTAGTTTGCGGGCGTGCACGCTGAGGTTGCCGTCGGTGGTGTTTAACAGCTCTTTGAGGTCATGGAAGGTGAGCGACTCGTTCACCGCCAGGGCGCTCACGATCCCCAATCGCATGTGCTCGTGGATGAGGCGATCGAGCTGCGGCATCCGGCTCTCCGGTGAGCCCCCCGGCACGGCCTGCAGCCAGCGCGGCTGAATGCGAGGCCGGCGTTCGCGATTTGGGACCACGGCGCCCGGCTTACCCACCGTACCTCCTCGCAATGATGGCGCCGAACAGGATGTGCAGACCGCCGAACCCCGCCGCCAGCACCCAGTTGGCCCACGCCGGCGGGCAGAACAGGGCGATTCCGCCGGCCGCCATGAAACAAATGCCCATCACCGGAACGATCTTCACCGAGAAAGCCCCTCCGGTAACCACCCCTGCGCCGTACAGCAGCAGCCACATGCCGGGGATGACCGCGATGAGTCCGGCGCGGAAGAAGACCAGGGTCAGAAGGCCCCCCGCCAGAATCGGCGGGGAGAGGCTGAGCGCGAACTTGCGCCCCGGCTGGGAAAGTACCGGCAGGTGAACGACGCGGGCTTTTCGGGAGATCGCCCAGATCCCGATCAGCATCGCCAGCAACCCCGCGATGAGCCATGTCGCCAGCCATTCCTCGCGGCTGATTTGCCGCGACGCGAGAACGGCGGCGACCAGAGCCGTAATTCCCATCAGGATCCCGCCCCGGCCGGGAACGGCGGTAAACGAAGCGGAGCGCTCCATGGTCTCCCGGATGAACCGGAGATTCTCCATGGCCCGGTCATGCAGGGCCGGAGGGTCTGGCAGAGTGGGGCGCAGCGGCTGCCCAGCCATATTAGAATGATACAACGGCAAGCAGGTCTGTCAAGTACTTTATAGATTAAAGCTACAGCGCGCGTTGTGATAAGCCTCTATTCGCACCGCAGCGTAACTCAAGACGACCGCGCGATACTTCCCCGGCCGGTCCTCTTCTGGCAGAAACCACCGTCCCAAAACGGGGCGCGCGCTGAGCAGGTCGAAGAAGTTGTAACTGACCACGGCGCTCGGCCTCCCCGCGGCCCGTCACCGCGACCGTGCCCGGGTCATAAGCTGCCATCTGCTCGAACGCGGTGTTGTTGTCCCGATAGAAAGCGAAATTGAATTCCGTCAGGGAATAACGGTCGAGACCGTATTGCGGAGCGCTCTGCCGCACCATGACCAGCCGGTCCGCCCGTTCAAAGGGAAGCGGCTCGAGCAGCACTCCTTTGACTACGCTGAAGATGGTCACGAGCGAGCCGATGCCAAGCGCCAGCGTCAGCACCGCGACGATGGTAAAGCCCTTGTTCCTGCGGAGCTGCCGCCAGCCGTAGCGCAAGTCCTGAGCGAAATTCAACATGCAGGTTAGACGATGGCAGCGACAGGGACGTTAGTGGGCTCCGCGCGAATCCGATCACGTCGCCGCGCGCTATCGCCCCTGCAGTTCCGCCTGCTGGGCCGGCGTGAAGCGGCAATTTGAGGGCGCGGGTGGCGTGCGCCGCCGCGTTTTCGCGCCCGCTGTGCTGTAAAGCAAAGCCAGATTATGGCGGGCGTTGAAATGGCAGGGGTCGAGCTCGAGCGCCCGCAGGAACTCCGCTTCCGCCTCTTCCCACCGCGCCAGCAAATACAGCGCCGTGCCGCGGTTGCTGTGGGCGTCAACCGACGCGGGCTGGAGTCGCAAGGCCTCCTCAAATTCCGCGAGCGCCCCGGAGGCGTCGCGCTCGTCGAGCAACAAAGTCCCCATTTGGGTGAAGGTTTCCGGGTTCCGCGGATCCAGCCGGCGCGCTTTGAGCAGCAGCGACCGCGCCCGCTCGGGCTCGGTTGCCGCCACGGCGCGGGCCAATTGCAATCTCGACCGGACGCTGCCTGGGGACTTCGCCGCCGCGTCGCTCCACAGCGACTCTTCGCTCCTCCACACCCGCGCCCGCCAGCCGCTGGCGACGGTGGGGGCCAAAGCCGTTGCCATCAGGACCGGCGGGCGCACGCGCGCCAACGCCAGCCCCGCGACCACCGCCAGGCTGATCATCGGTAGATACATCCGGTGCTCAAACATCAAATCCGCCGCCGGGACGATGCTGGAGCTAGGTGCCAGGAGCACGAGCGTCCCCAGAATCCAAATCCCGCCGGCCCGCACCCAGCGCAGCGAGGCGGCCACGAGGACGGCCAATCCCAGGAACCCTGCCACCGTGAGCCAATCCCAGTGAGAAAAGACCTTCACGTCATGATCGATGCTCTGCCCTGCCGGCCAAACCACCAGAAGCAAGTAACGCCAGATCACCCTCGCCTGGGTGAGCAAGTAGGTCCAGGGAGTGATCCCTTCGAGCGCCGGCCCGACCCCGGCGCCCTTGGTCCGAGCGGCCACATACAGCAACCGCCCACTCGCCGCTGCCGACACCCCAAGCATGCACAGCCACGGTGGCCAGCTTGCCCGCCTCCACCGGCCCTCGATCCATTCCGTGCCGAGCAGGAAAACTGGAAACGCTACGCACTCTTCCTTGGCCAGCACCGCCAGCGCAAACCAACCGGCCGCCGGCCACACTCGCCCGTCTAGCCAACTTCGCCAGGCCACCAAACACAGCAGCGTGGCAAGCAGAGTCGCACGCGCAAATACATAAGCGACGGCTTCTGTCTGCAAAGGGTGCAGAGCGAATAGAGCCGCGCCGATCAGGGCGGCGCGAGGTCCCACAATTCGGGGCAACACGCTAAAAAGCGCAGCCGTGGCGGCCAGGTGCAGGACCAGGTTCACCGCGTGATAGCCCCACGGCTGAGCTTCACCCAGGCAGTAGTTCAACCAGAAGGTGAGATAGGTGAGAGGCCGCGTTTGCTCCAGCCGGAACACGCGCCACCAGCCGCCGGGCGCGGTCAGGTACGGGTCGGCAAAAATGGCGTAGTCATCCAGATGAAAGGATGACGCCAGCGTCTGGCTGTAAGCGGCCAGCGCCAGCAGAAGAATCGCCCCCAGCCCCCAGCTCGATCCCTTCCCTGCCCGGGGCGAAAGAGGAGTCATGTTATCATGATTCTCCGGAGATTCGATTATGGCTCAGTCCGACGAACCGCACCGCCAGGTTGTCAATTTTGTCACCTACAAGCTGGATCCTGCCTGGCGGCTATTAGCGGAAGAGCAAAAGCAGCACGACCGGGAGCAGCTTTGCCGCCTGATCACTTCCTGGAGCATTCCCGGCCGTATGCTGATCCTGCCTTATTCTTTGGTGGGCATCCGCGCCGACGCCGACATCATGCTGTGGCGGATTTGCTACCAGCTCGAAGAGTTGCAGCAGATGTCTACCGAAATTTCGCAGACGGGCCTTGGCGCTTATCTGCGAACCACCCACAGCTTCCTCTCCATGACCAAGCGCTCTACTTATATCCTGGAGCACGTCCACGAGGGCCAAGTCGATTCGCGCGGCGCGCTCATCCCCGGCCAGTTCAAGTACATCTTCGTTTATCCTTTCGTCAAGACGCGCGACTGGTACCGTCTGAACTTCCCCGCCCGGCAGGGCATGATGAACGAACACATCACCGTGGGCCACAAGTACCCGCGGGTCAAGCTGAACACGACCTATTCCTTCGGCCTGGATGATCAGGAATTCGTAGTGGCTTTCGAGAGCGATTACCCGGAGGATTTCGTTGACCTGGTCATGGACTTGCGGGAAACCGACGCCAGCCGCTATACCCTCCGCGACACCCCCATTCTGACCGGCGTGCTAAAGACCGTCCAGGGGATGATCGAAACCTTGGGTTAGTCTTGAGATGCCTGCCCGGGCCATAAACAAAGCTACTCGCCCCCGCAACGCCGCTGAGCGGCAGGCTCGCGTGGCTGAAATCCTGCGCTGCTTGGACGAAGCCTATCCCGCCGCCAAGTGCGCGCTCGACCATAAGAACGCCTGGCAGTTGCTGGTGGCCACTATTCTTTCGGCCCAGTGCACCGACAAGCGGGTCAACATGGTGACGCCGGGGCTATTCAGAAAGTACCCTACAATCAAGGATTTTGCCGCTGTTCGTCAAGTAGTTCTCGAACAAGAAATCCGCTCCACCGGCTTTTTTCGAAACAAAGCCAAATCATTGATCGGCTCGGCCAAAGCGATTCTTTCCGAATTCGGCGGCCAGGTGCCTCAAACCATGGAAGAGATACTGCGCCTGCCAGGGGTGGCCCGCAAGACAGCCAATGTTGTACTGGGAACGGCCTTCAGCAAAGCCACCGGGGTTGTAGTCGATACCCACGTCCAGCGGATCGCGCAGCGCCTAGACCTGACCAAGCAAAAAGACCCCGGCAAGATCGAGCAGGACCTGATGAAGGCCATTTCGCAGGACAAATGGATTCTTTTCTCCCACCAGATCATTCATCACGGCCGCCTGGTCTGCGCTGCGCGCAAGCCGGCCTGCAACCGCTGCAACCTCGAACCGCTCTGTTACTCTAAGGACAAGACCGTTTAGGAGGACGCTTCATGGCCGACACCGTGACCGCTTCCCCGCCCCGCACCAGCGAGGCTGGCCAGGATCACATCTTTGGCTTCAATACGCGCGCCCTGCATGCCGGGCAACGGCCGGACGCGGCCACGGGGGCCCGCGCCGTGCCGATTTATCAGACGACTTCCTACGTCTTCGAGGACACGGAGCACGCTGCCAACCTCTTCAACCTGCAGCGTTTCGGCAACATCTACACGCGCATCATGAACCCCACCACGGCCGTCTTCGAGGAGCGCATGGCGGCCCTGGAGCGGGGCGTCGGCGCGCTGGCGGTGGCCAGCGGGCAAGCGGCGCAGTTCATCACTGTGGCCAGCCTGCTCGGGCACGGCGATGAAATGGTAGCCGCCAGCACTCTCTATGGCGGGACCTACACGCAGTTTGACGTCAGCTTCCGCCGGCTGGGCATCAATACCGTTTTCGTCGATCCGGACGACCCGGAGAACTTCCGGCGCGCCATCACCCCGCGCACTCGCCTGCTGTACGCCGAAACCATCGCCAACCCGCGCATGAACGTACTGGACATCGCGGCGGTGGCGGAGATCGCCCGCCAGGCCGGTCTGCCTCTGGTAATTGATAATACTTTCGCCTCGCCCTACTTGTGCCGGCCCATCGAGCACGGGGCCGACATCGTGCTGCATTCGGCCACCAAGTTCATTGGCGGCCACGGCACCTCTATTGGCGGCGTGATCGTCGACAGCGGTCGCTTCCCCTGGGACCAGGGCGTGTTTCCACAACTGCTCGAGCCAAGCAAGGGCTACCACGGCATCCGCTTCTACGAGACCTTCGGCGATTTCGCCTTCATCATGAAGGCCCGTGTGGAGGGCTTGCGCGATTTCGGGCCGGCCATGAGCCCGTTCAATTCCTTCCTCTTCCTCCAGGGCCTGGAAACGCTCGGCCTGCGGATGGAGCGCCACTCGCAGAACGGCCTGGCCGCCGCCCGTTTTCTGGCCGAGCACCCGGCCGTCGCCTGGGTGAACCATCCGGGGCTTTCTACAAGCCCTTACTATGCCCTGGCCCAGTGCTACCTGCCGAAGGGGGCGGGCGCCATTTTCACTTTCGGCATACGTGGCGGTCTGAAGGCCGGATGCTGCTTCATCGAATCGCTGGAGCTGTTCTCCCACCTGGCCAACGTGGGGGATGCGAAAAGCCTGGTCATCCATCCAGCCTCGACCACTCACCAGCAGCTCAGCGATGAAGAAAAGGTTGCCTGCGGCGTGACCGATGATATGATTCGCCTATCGGTCGGCCTGGAGGACATCGAGGATATTATCTGGGACCTGGACCAGGCGTTGAGCCGCTCACAACAATGAAAACTGCAGAATCCTGTGTCCTGACGCTTGCCGACGGGGTGGGCGGCAACTCCACGGTGAACCGAGGCCGCTTCGCCACCACGGCCCACCAGCGGCTGCGCATCCTGGAACGGTACAAGCACATTGCCATGGTGGGCCTTTCCTCGAATCCCTTCCGGCCGAGTCATTTCGCCGCGATTTACCTGCTCGCCGAGGGTTATGACGTCGTGGGCGTAAATCCCCGTGAGAAGGAGGTTCTGGGCCGGCCTTGTTATCCGTCTCTCCGCGATGTTCCGGGGCCCGTGGAGGTGGTGGACATCTTCCGCGAGCCGGCCGCCGTGCCCGCGATTGTTGAAGAAGCCATCGCCAGCGGCGCCAAAGTAGTGTGGATGCAACTCGGGATCGTGGATGAGGAGTCCGCCGAGCGTGCCCGCCGCGCCGGCCTGGAAGTGGTGATGGACCGCTGCATGAAGATCGAGCACGCCCGGTTTTTCGGCGGCCTGAGCACCATCGGGCTGAACACCGGCGTGATCTCCTCCCAGCTCCGCCGGTGACTACACCAAATTTCCAAGGGGAGGAAGGGGCGGAGCGGC
>JACQDG010000294.1 GCA_016201185.1 Acidobacteriota bacterium
CCAGGCCTGCCCGTTCAGCGCGCCGCGTTATGAGTGGGCGAGCCTCGAGCCGCGGGTCCGCAAGTGCAACTTCTGCGCCGAGCGGCTGGCCCAAGGCCGTCCCAACGCCTGCGCCGAGGCCTGCCCCGTGGAGGCCACCATCGCCGGCGAGCGGGAGGAGCTATTAAGGGTCGCCCGGGCTCGGATCGCGGCCGAGCCGGAAAAATACGCCCCGCATATTTACGGCGAGCACGAGGCGGGAGGCACCTCGGTGCTGTTCCTTTCCCCCATTCCCTTCGAGCAACTCGAACTGCCGGCCCACCTGATGGAAGAGCCTCTGCCGCTGCTGACCTTCCGCGTGTTGAGCAAAATCCCCCATTTCGTGGCTACGGGCGGAGCGTTGCTCGCAGGCCTCTGGTGGATCACCAACCGGCGGCAGGAAGTGGCCGCTGCGGAGAAGGCCGAGAGCGCTGAAAAGGCGGAGAGAAAGGAGAAGCAATCATGAGCCGCGTGCGAAATTATTTCTGGCGGGTGGTGGCGTGCCTGATCTTCGCCGCCGGCCTGTGGGCGACCGTGGTTCGTTTCACCAGAGGACTGGGCGGAGCCACGCACCTGAGCGACGCCTTTCCCTGGGGGCTCTGGATCGGTTTTGACATCCTGTGTGGCGTGGGCCTGGCGGCCGGCGGCTTTGCCGTCGCCGCCACCGTCTACCTGCTGCACCTGGACCGTTTCCGGCCCATCCTGCGGCCGACCATCCTGACGGCCTTTCTCGGCTACATGCTGGTATTGGCCGCCTTGATGTACGACCTGGGCCGGCCGCTGCGCATCTGGCACGCCCTGGTGTTCTGGAACCCGCGTTCGGTGATGTTCGAGGTGGCCTGGTGCGTGATGCTGTACACGGCCGTTCTGGCGCTGGAGTTCAGCCCCATGCTGTGGGAGCGGCTGGGGTGGATGCGGGTAAAGCGGTGGATGCGGGCCATCATGGTCCCCTTGGTCGGCTTGGGCGTGATTCTTTCCACACTGCACCAATCCTCTCTCGGCAGCCTCTACCTGATCGTTCCTACCAAGCTGTATCCGCTATGGTATTCGCCCCTGCTCCCGATTTTCTTCTTTATCTCCTCCATCGCCGCGGGGATGGCCATGGTGATCTTCGAATCGGGGCTGAGCGCGCGGGCCTTCGGCCGGGCCCTGGAACTGGACTTGCTGCAGCAGGTGGCGCGGGTCATGGCCGTAACGCTGGCAGTGTACTTGCTTCTTCGTTTTCAGGACCTGGCGTGGCGAGGTGTGCTCGGCCTGGTCTGGATGCCGCGGAGTGAGACCGGGCTGTTCTGGCTGGAAATAGCGTTGCTGGCTCTGCCCATGGCGTTGTGCTTCTCGTGGCGAGTCCGGGAAAGCCCGCAGGCGCTGTTTGCCTGCTCCACTCTGGTGGTGGCCGGCTTTCTGGCTAACCGCCTGAATGTCTCGGTGAGCGGGTTGGAGCGGGCCGCCGGCGTGAGCTACTTCCCTTCGTGGATGGAAGTCGCCGTGACGCTGGCCATCGTGGCAGCGGGCTTTGTGATGTTTCAGTTGGCAGCGAAGCACTTGGCGGTATTTGAAGCGGCCGCACCGGCCCGGAGGGAGCGGGAAGCAGAGTTGCCGGCGGTGAAGGCGACGTGAGGAGTCCATGCGATCGCTGAGCGTCAAGCTGATCCTGTGGATGGGCGGGGCGCTGGTGCTCGTCTTCTTTGCTTTAGGTACTGTTCATATCCATATGACCCGCCGGGCGCTCGAGGCCGACGCCGTGGGCGCCGCCGACCGCATCTCGGATGTGATCCAGCGCTCCACCCGGTACTCCATGCTGAAGAACTCCCGGGAGGACGTCTACCAAACCATCCGCTCCATCGGGGCTCAGCCGGTGGTGCGCCGCATCCGCATCTTCAACAAGGCCGGCCGGATCAATTATTCGACCGACGAGAGCGAGCTCGACCGGCTCGTCGACCAGAAGGCGGAGGCCTGCTGGGGCTGCCATGCCGGCTCGCAGCCGCTCGAGAAGCTGCCCCGGCCGGACCGCGCCCGCATCTACCGCCTGGCTGGCGAGCGTGTGGTGGGGCTGATCCGGCCGATCGAGAACGAGACGTCCTGCGCCAACGCGTCCTGCCATGCCCACCCGGCCTCCCAGCGAGTGCTGGGGGTGCTGGACGTGGTGCTGTCGCTGGAGCCGGCCGAGCAGGTCCTTCGCCTTCAGGAGCGGCGGGTCGCCGGGCTGACCCTGCTGGGCGGCGCGCTGCTATTGGTGCTGCTGAGCGTGCTGGTGTGGAGCATGGTGCGGCGGCCGGTCGAACACCTGATCGACGGAGCGGCAGAGCTGGCGTCAGGGAACCTGAAATACCGGCTGGCAATGGAGCGCAACGACGAAATCGGCAAGCTGGCCGACGGCTTCAACCGCATGGCCGGCCAGCTCGACCAGGCGCGGGAAGAGATCACCGCCTGGAACCGGGAACTCGAACAACGGGTCCGCGAAAAGTCCGCGCAACTGGAGCGCGCCCAGCAGCGGTTGATTCACTCCGAGAAGCTGGCTTCGCTGGGCCAGATGGCGGCCGCCGTGGCGCACGAGATCAACAATCCGCTGGCCGGCATTCTCACCTACGCGCGATTGGCCGAACGGAAGCTCCCGGCGGATTCCGAGGTCCG
>JACQDG010000295.1 GCA_016201185.1 Acidobacteriota bacterium
CCACCTGGCCAACATTTCCTGCCGGCTCGGACGGACGATCGAGTTCGATCCGGCAACCGAGCAAGTCCTCCACGACGGAGAGGCGAGCAGGATGCTGACCAGGAATTACCGTGCGCCGTTTGTGGTGCCGGAGAAGGTTTAGCGCGCCCGCTGTAGCGGAAAGGAGATGATGTCATGCGAAGCGTGGTTGGCTTTGAAGCTGCCAGAGACCGGAGAGATTTTCTTCAGGCCGGGCTGGCGGGGTTGCTGTTATCGCTAAGCCCGCTCCGTGGGGCAGAAACCGCCCGAAGCACGAAAACGGTGTTTCAGAAGGATCTGCCGGAGCTGACGATGAATGGCTGGCAGGTAACGGCGGTGGAGGTGACGATCCCGCCCGGGGAAGGCTCGCAGCACCATCGGCATCCCAGCTTCGTCCTCGGCTATGTGCTCGAGGGCGAAATGCGGTTTCAGGTGGAGGGCCAACTGGAGACCGTTATCCCCGCCGGCCAGATGTTTTATGAGGCTCCGGGGGATGTGCACACCGTCTCCGCGAGCGCCAGCAAGACCAAGCCGGTGCGTTTCGTCGCCCTGTTGTTCGGCGAGAAGGGGAAACCGCTCTCCACACCGGCCTAGAAAGGCAGTTCTTCGGCCTACAGGTGATATAGCATCACGTAGATCACCACGCCCGTCACTGATACATACAGCCAGATGGGGAGCGTCCAGCGGGCGATGCGGCGGTGCCGGTCGAACTGCTCCCGCCAGGCGCGGCGGAGGGTCACCAGGGCCAGCGGCAGAATGGCCGCGGCCAGAATCACGTGCGTGATCAGGATGGTGAAGTAAGCCGGCCGGATCCAGCCGCGATGCCGGAAGGGGGTCGCGCCGGCCCGGGAATGGTAGACCAGGTAGGAGATCAGGAACAGCGTCGAGGCAACGAACGCCGCTACCATGCAGGCTCGGTGAGCAGCGATGTTTTTCCGGCGGATGTTGCGGTAGCCGGCCGCGAGCAGGACGGCGCTGGCGCCATTCAGGCTGGCATTCAGCGCCGGCAGATCGGCAAAGGTCACGCCGCGCCCCGGGAAGACGGCCGCTTCACCTCCCACCAACCGGCCGCGAGCGCTAGAATCCCGAAGCCGGCCATCACGCCTACGGATAAGACCATTGGAGGGGCGCCAGGCTCCCTCGTCCCGTAGAGCGCGTTTCGCAGCGCCGCCATGCCGTAGGTCAGCGGGTTCACCCGCATCAGCAACCGGATCCAGAAGTGGGCCCCCGAAACCGGAAACAGCGCCCCGGAAAGCAGCCACATCGGCAACAGCACCAGACTCATGACGCTGTGGAAGCCCTGCACCGAATCGAGCCGCCAGGCAAAGTAGAATCCCAGCGCCGTCAGCGCAAAAGAGATGAGGAACAAGACCGCCGTCACACCGATCGCCTGCCCGAGGCCCAACCGGATGCCGATTAGCGGAGCCAAGACCACAAACACCAGCCCCTGCGCCAGCGCCAGCGTCGAGCCGCCCAGGATCTTGCCCAGCACGAGAGCGGCGCGGGAAATCGGCGCTACCAGCACCGAGAGCAGAAAGCCCTCGTTGCGGTCCTCGATCACCGACATGGTGGAAAAGATCGAAGAGAACAGCACAACGAGGAGAATGGTTCCGGGAAAGAAGTATTCGAGATAGCCCATCCCGGCCGGCGCTCTGGGGGCGGCGGCGCGAAACGATTTGCCGAAGCCCAACCCGATCAGCAGCCAGAACAGCAGCGGCGTCCCCACCGCCCCCGCCAGGCGTCCGCGCTGGCGAAAGAAAATCACCAGCTCTCTGGACCACAGGGTGCCTAAAGGGAGCCAGAACGCCGGCCGCCCGACGGGCAGTGGTTTGCCGGCGGATTTCCGTGCGGCAGCCGGGCCATCCGCGACCACCGGTCGCCCTTCGAACTGAGGCGTAGCCATTACGTTGATTTTACCAATGCCTTGGCGCTCAGCCCCAGAAGGGCTCTCCCGGCTCCAGATTCGCCCGTAGCACTTCCGGGTTTAGGTCTGCGCCAAGGCCCGGAACTTGCGGCACCTCGAGGTAGCTGCCTTCGACCACCGGCGGACGGCCTGCCGCCATCTCTTCGACCAGACGCCCCTGCCCGATGACATTCTCGGAGGTGACGAAATCAAAAATAGAGGCCCCGAAGTGCGCTGAGGCCATGGTGAGCACAAGGGTGCCAACGTTGTGCGTCGCCACCGGGACGTGATAAAGCGCCGCCAGGTCGGCGATCTTGCGCCCGCCGGTCAGCCCGCCGGTGAAGGCCAGATCCGGGTGAATCACGTCCACCGCTTCATTCTGCAGAAACGGCAGGAATTGTTTCGGCAGCTCCAGTTTTTCGCCGGTCAGGATCGGCACGCGGGCGGCCCGCTTCAGCGCCAGCCAGCTATCCGAGTAAGCCACCGGCAGCGCGTCCTCCAGCCACAGCGGCCGGATCGGCTCCACCGCGCGGGCGATGCCGATGGCGCTGGGCAGGTCGAATTCGTTGTGGCAGTGGACAATCAGGTCCATCTCCGGGCCGATCGCCTGCCGCACGTTGGCGTAGCCCTTCTCGACCCGGACCAGCTCGGCCGAGGTGAGCATGGGAGTGACCTGCGCAGAGGTGCCGCCGATGGCCCGCATCACGTCGACCTTGAAGGTGGACCACCCCTGCGGGCTCTGCTTCATTTCCGCGGCCCACTCGCGGCAGGAAGCCGGGTCGAGCATGTCTTTGGGCGCGGTGTTGATGTAGAGGCGAATCTTGTCCCGGAACGGCCCGCCCATCAGCGCGTAGACCGGTAGGCCGGTGATCTTGCCGGCCAGGTCCCACAGCGCGATGTCGATGCCGCTGATGGTCGGGATGTGGGCCATGTACGTGTGCATCTGGGTGGTCATCTTGTGGAAGTGGCGCTCGATCGCCAGGGGGTCCTGGCCGAGGAGCAGGTGCTTGAAGGTATCGATGCGGGCGCGGGCCATGGGGCCGCTGGCGCCGGCTTCGCCGTAGCCCACCAGCCCCGCGTCGGTCTCCACTTTCACCAGCGCGTTCCCGTGCTTCTGCAACTGCATGGCTTTGATGGCCGTGATCTTCACGCGCCCCTTTTCCGGGGCCGCCAGCGCCTGGAAGCTTTCAAGGAACGCGCCGCCGGCCAGGGCCAGCGCTGCTCTAAGTATGTCTCTGCGCCTCGGTTTCATGCGCGAAGTATAACGAAAAAAGCCGGCCTCGGCCGCACTAGCGCGTGCCATACTGGAACCGGAAAGGAGCGGACACATGTTATCCCGCAGGACATTCTTGAAGAAATCCTCCCTGGGAGCCGGAGCTTTCACCATCCTCCAGCCGCAACTGGTTCGCGGCGCGGGCCAGGAGCGGCTGAAGGCCGGGCTGGTCGGCTGCGGCGGCCGCGGCACGCAGGCTGTGGTCGACCTGCTCACCGGCAACGAAAACGTCGAGCTCGTTGCCATGGCCGACGTCTTTGAGGACAAGCTGGAAGGCTCCATCGGCCAATTGCGCGACCCTAAGTACATCACCCGGCACGCCGGCATCGTCGTCGAGCGCAACGGCAAGCCCACCGAGATGAAGGCGGAGGACTTGGCCTTCTCGATCCAGGGCCGGATCAAGGTGGACCCGGAGCATCACTTCGTCGGCTTCGAGGCCTACCAGAAGCTGGTTGCCTCCGACCTGGACATCGTCATGCTTTGCACGCCGCCCGGCTATCGCCCCATGCATTTCGAGGCCGCTGTAGAGGCAAAAAAACACGTCTTCACCGAGAAGCCCATCGCCACGGACCCCGTCGGCACGCGGCGCTTCATGGCCGCGGCGAAAAAAGCGGAAGCTCTCAAGCTCACGGTCATGTCCGGGGCCCAGCGCCGCTCACAGCGGGAATACATCGAGACGATCCAGAAGATCCACGATGGCGCCATCGGCGATGTTCTGGCTTTATATGCTTACTACCTGAGCGGTCCCGTCTTCCACGCCAAGGGCCGGGACGAGAAGTGGGGCGACATGGAATGGGAGCACCGCAACTGGTACTCCTTCGTGTGGATCTGCGGCGACCAGATCGTCGAACAGCACTTCCACAACCTGGACTTCATGAACTGGCTCATGGGGACCCATCCCGAGCGCGTGGTGGCCTCCGGCGGCATCGCCTGGCGGCCTCGCGAAGAGCTATACGGGAACATCTACGACCACATGAGCTCCGATTTCATCTATCCTAACGGCGTCCATCTCACCAGCCACTGCCGGCAATACCCCAGCGGCGTTTACCACAACGTGAGCGACCTGGTCGTTGGCGCGAAAGGCCGCAGCACCGGCCTCGATCTGGGGACCAAGGGCATCAACCCTTACGTCCAGGAGCACATCGACATGGTGAAGAGCATCCGCGGGGAAGGGCCGTACATCAACCACGGCATGGCGGTGGCTGAAAGCACCATGACGGCGATCATGGGGCGCGAGTCGGCCTACTCCGGCCAAGAGATCACCTGGGACCAGGCCATGGCCTCGCAGCTCGACCTGATGCCCAAGGCCTTCGGCTACGACCAGAAGATGGAAGCGGCGCCGCTGCCCGTGCCGGGGGTGTATAAGTTCAGTTAAGAGGGGGTTCAGGGCGGCGTGTATTCCCTGGGCTATCCCGGGATCTTGAAATGGACGAACCCGAGAATTTGAGGTAATCTTGCCTCTTAGGTCCCCCCGCGCTAAACTGTGGATCGAGACATGGCTGCCGAGAGCGGGATTCGCCTGTCGGAAGCGCTGCTGGCGGGCCTGACGGCCGACGCGCTGGTCCAGACCTACCGCATCCTTTACACCTCCCGCCGCCTGGACGACCGGGAAATCATCCTTAAACGCCAGAACCGCATTTTCTTCCAGATCGCCGGCGCCGGTCACGAGGCCGTCTGCGCCGCCGCCGGCATGGTGCTCAAGCCGGGCTTCGACTGGGTGTATCCGTATTATCGCGATCGCGCGTTGTGCCTGGCCCTGGGGGTGACGCCCGAGGAAATGTTCCTGGAAGCCCTGGGGAAGGCGGCCGATCCTGCCTCGGGCGGGCGCCAGATGCCCTCCCATTGGGGTCACCCCAAGTGGCGCATCGTTTCCGCCTCCAGTTGCACTGGAACGGAGTTCTTGCAGGCGGTGGGTTGCGCCGAAGCCTGCCGCATCCTGAACGCGGGAACTACGGAAAGCGAAGTCGTGCTGACGACGGGCGGCGAGGGGGCCACCAGCCAAGGTGAATTCTGGGAAGCCATCAACTCGGCCTGTCTGAAACGGCTGCCGCTGGTCTTCCTCATCGAGGACAACGGCTTCGCCATCTCCGTCCCCGTCGAGGCGCAGACCGCCGGCGGCAGCATCTCCCGGCTCGTTTCGAACTTTCCCGACATGCTGGTGGAGGAGGTGGACGGCACCGACTTCCTGGCCTCTTACCGGGTGATGAAGTCCGCCGTCGCCTACGCCCGCGGCGGCGCCGGCCCGGCCCTGGTGCATGCCCACGTCACTCGCCCCTACTCGCATTCCCTTTCTGACGACGAGCGGTTCTACAAAACCGAAGAGGAGCGGCGCGCCGAGGCCGAGCGCGACCCGGTCGAAAAGCTGGGCCAATGGCTCCTGTCGGAAGGCATTCTGGATCCGGGCGGGCTTTCCGTCATTCAGCAGGAAGTGGAGGAAGTGGTAGGGCAGGCGCTCGAGCGCGCCTTCGCGGCGGCTCCGCCGGACAAGGGATCGGTCAAGCTGTACCTTTACTCGCCCGGAGTGGATCCCGCCTCGGAGGCCTTTTCGACCGAGCCGGAGTACTCCGGCGAGTCGAAGACCATGGTCGATTTGATCAACGTTTGCCTGCAGGACGAGATGCGGCGCGATCCGCGGATCATCGTGTTCGGCGAGGACGTGGCTGACTGCACCCGGGAAGAGAACCTGCCCAAGGTGAAGGGCAAGGGCGGAGTCTTCAAGGTGACCGCCGGACTGCAGCGCAAGTTCGGCAGCACGCGCGTCTTCAACTCGCCGCTGGCCGAGGCCTGCATCGTTGGCCGGGCCGTCGGCTGCGCCACCCGCGGCCTCAAGCCGGTGGTCGAAATCCAGTTCTTTGATTACATCTGGCCGGCCATGATGCAAATCCGCGACGAGATGGCCAGCCTCCGCTGGCGCTCCAACAACGGCGTTTCCTGCCCGGCGGTGGTGAGGGCGGCCATCGGAGGCTACCTCGGCGGCGGCGCCATTTACCACAGCCAATCAGGGGAGGTCGAGTTCACCCACATTCCCGGGCTGCGCGTGGTGTTCCCCTCGAACGCCCTCGACGCCAACGGCCTGCTGCGCACCGCCATCCGCTGCGACGACCCCGTGCTGTTCCTGGAGCACAAGCGCCTTTACCGCGAACCCTACAACCGCTCGCAATATCCCGGCCCGGATTACATGATTCCCTTCGGCCGGGCCCGGCAAGTGAAATCCGGCGACCACCTGACGGTCGTCACTTACGGGGCGCTCGTCCACCGCTCTGTCCTGGCGGCGGCGAAGGTGGAGAAGGAGCGGGAGGTTACGATTGAGATCCTCGACCTGCGCAGCCTCAATCCCTATGACTGGGAGGCAATCGCCGAGTCGGTGCGCAAGACGTCGCGGGTGATCGTCGCCCACGAGGATTGCCTCTCCTGGGGCTACGGGGCCGAAATCGCCGCCCGCATCGGCGAGGAACTGTTCGAGCACCTGGACGCCCCGGTGATGCGCATCGGCGCCCAGGATACCTGGATCGCCTACAACCCCGAGCTGGAAGACGTCATCCTGCCGCAAACCGCCGACCTGGAGCGGGCCATGCACCGCGCGCTGGCGTGGTAAGGCCATTCTTTACACTTCATCCCATTCCTCGCGACTGATCGCCGCCTGACGGAGGATTTCCTTCAGTAGCGGCTCCCCGATTGTTCCGCTCTTGTGCGGATTTGGGATGCGAACCTTCAGCGCGTCCTTCTTCACAAACTGGTGCCGTTTACCTGGAATAGGACCAATGAAACCCAGAGCTCTAAACTTTCGGATTAACTCACGCCTTGAAATTGCTCCCGGCATGCATCAGGCGGCTCTTGAGTTCAGATCGATGCGGCCTATCTTGGGAATTGGGTCGCGATCTCTGATTTTGAGGACAAGCCACTCTTCCAGCACTTCCTGGAGCACCTCTCTGCACTTATCGAGTGTCCGCTCGCTGGCCCAAACTCCCCGGAGGCCGGGGATTTCCCCAAAGTACATGCCATCCTTAAGAATCTTGTAAGCGGCTTTCTTCATTGCCTGCTGAATGTAGCGCGTCAGCATTCCGGTATCCGATCTTCGTGTAGTATAACCCATTCGACCGGTAGGCCGACTGGCTCACTTCCCAATCCGGTTGCTCGGGCCGTAGGGCGGGGCGCCCAGCGGCTCGACAATCCAGTCGCCCGGCTCGAATTCCACGCCGGCAATCAGCTCCGAGCCCAGCCACAGCCCCTCGGCCCCTCCCGCCCGCCGCACCTTGTAGAGCGTGTTCTCATCCACGGTGTACCACTCGGGGAACTCGTTGAGGCGCACATAATTCTTGTCGAAGTTCATCACTCGCCGGTGCCGGGCGAAATCGAAGCAGATCCGGCCCTTCCATCCTGCCGCTGGGCCGGCCGCTCCCACGCTCAGGTACAGGCGCTCTCCCCGCCGCACTGCGCCGATTTCGAAGCCCGGAACCCAGCGCTCGGGCCGGCATCCCTGGCTCTTGTAGTACATATAGAGCAGCAAAGTTCGGTTGAAGTTTCCCTCGCCGTACCAGTGCTCGATCAGGCCCGAGGGCTTCTGCATGGCGGCCATCACCTGGATTTCCGATTCGATCCAGTCCAGGGCCTCCGGCACCGGCTCGCGCGCCGCCAGGTACAGGGCGCTCTCGATCGAGTCGGCGTAGCCGTCGAAGGAGCCGTTCTCCCAGTCGTAGTTGCGGTACTTAGTGATGTTCTTCAGCACTCGCTGCGTGGCGTTGCGGTATTTCGTCTCTCCCGTGCATTGATAGAAGGTATAGACGGCCCCGTAGACGTAACCCCAGGTGTCGGCCAGGCCGGCGTCGAGGGGTTTCAAGGCGGCCGTGTCGATGGTGTTGTAAAGGAGGCCGTCAGGGTTGGCCGATTCCAGGATGCGGTCCAGCATGCGCGCCATCAGGGGGCGATAGCGGGCGGCGCGCGGCGTGTCCAGATACTGCTCGAGTGCATAAAGCAGCGACAGGCCGACCACCGTCTCGTTGCCGTGGTCCCGCAGCCGCAGCTTCCCGTCGCCGGTGTGGGCTTCGAAATTCCAGTTCGAGCTCGGCAGGCCGTGGCTGCCCGGCAATACCTCGTCAAAGTAGGCGTCACCGATCCGGCGCGCCCACTCCAGAAAGCGGCGGTCGCCCGTCATAGTGGCGAGCCGCACCAGGGCCTGGAGCACGTCGCCGTTCAGCTCGGCGTCGGAGGCCGGCAGGTTCCCGAAGCGGGAGTGCACGGGAGCGTGCTTCATTATGTCCGCCGTCATGTCCGCCATGCGGTAGAACCACGGCGTGCGCCCCAGCAGCTCGGTGACGGCCAGCAGCCCGTCCTTGGCATACTCGCCGGCCCCGAACAGGCTGGGCGGGCCGAGAGCGCCGGTGTTCAAGTCCAGGTTGGCGGGAATCGAGTCCTGGACCGTGGTATAGCGGATTTCGTTGCGCAGCATTTCCATCAGCCGGCCGCGGCAGAGTTCCGGATCGGTCAGGTGCGCAGTCAGGATCAGGTAGGGATAAAGATCGGCGCCGGAATTGTGCGGGGTGAAAAGCCGGGTGTTATCGCCCGGCTTCAGTCCGTGGGTGCCGCCGGGCAGCCGCTCGGGCAACAGCGAGGTGCGCGGGTCGGCCTGCGCCATCCAGGCATGCAGCACGCGCCGCGCCGCCTGGGCCATCTGCGCGAAGCGCGCGCCGTTCTGCCGGGCCTGGGCGAAGAGCGCCGTTTCCTCCTGGGCCGGCGCAACGGATACGCCGAGAAGAATCAGACTTAAGAAACAGGGAGTGATCATTGGCAGAACGATGATACGCCGGCGAGACTGTCATCTCAAGCTCGAAGAGGAACCTCGCTGTTATAATCGAAGAACATTCTCAATCGCCATGAAACTCGATACCCTTGCAGTCCACGCCGGTGACCGCAAGCGAACCGGCTCTTTTGTGCCCGTTACCACGCCGATTTACAGCGCTTCGAGCTTTTTCTACCCGGAACTGGAGACGCTCGACCGGGTCTTCGGCAATGAAATCCCCGGGCAAAATTACACCCGATACGGCAACCCCACCAGCAACGCACTCGAGGAGCAGGTGGCGGCATTAGAAGGGGGCGAGTGGGCGCTGGCCTGCGCCTCCGGCATGGCGGCGCTGCACCTGGCGGTGACGGCGGCGCTCGCCGACCGGCGCAAGTCGATTGTGGCCGGCCCGGTTCTTTACGGCGCGACCATCCGCCTGCTGACGGAGATTCTGGTGCCGGCCGGGGTGGAAGTGCATTTTGCCGATCCCGCCGACCCGCCGGCATTTGAGGCGACTGTGTCCGAGCGCCGGCCGAGCTGCGTGCTGATGGAATCGATCACCAACCCCATGCTGCGCGTGACGCCCGTCGATGCTGTAGTCGAGATCGCCCATCGGCATGGAGCGCTGGTGGTGGTGGACTCCACCTTCGCCACGCCGTTGCTGCTGCGGCCGCTCGAGCTGGGCGCGGATCTGGTCGTCCACAGCCTGACCAAGTATCTCGGCGGTCATGGCGACGTGCTGGGTGGCGTGGTGGTGAGCCGGGACGGCTTCCGCCCGGTGCTCCAGGCCATTTCCCGCACCGTGGGCGGTGTGCTGGGCCCGTTTGAAGCCTACCTGGCCATGCGGGGCATCAAGACCTTCCCCCTGCGGATGGCGCGCCAGTGCGCCAACGCCTGCCGGGTGGCGACGTGGCTGGCAGCCCATCCCCGCATCGAGCGGATTCACTTTCCCGGCGACCCCCGCCACCCCGACGCCGCCGTCGTCCGGCGTCTTTTCCCTGCGGGCCTCTACGGGGGCATGGTGAGCTTCGAGGTGAAGGACGCCGGGCGGGAGCAGATCTTCCGTCTGCTCGACTCGCTGAAGATGATCGTGCCCGCGACCAGCCTGGGCGACGTCCACACCATGATCCTTTATCCGCCCATGAGCTCGCATCGGGACCTGGCTCCCAAGCACCGGCAGCGCCTGGGTATTGGTGAGAACTTTTTGCGATTGTCGGTGGGGATCGAGGCCCCCGAGGACATCATCGAGGACCTGCGGCAGGCGCTGGACTCCAGTCTGGCCTGAGGGCGAGCGCGATCCCCTGTTTTTTCAGATCACCACGACCGCTTTGGCCACCCCGTCGGCGTACTCGGCCGCCGTTTGAAAGGCGCGGTCGGCGCGGGCCAGCGGGAAGCGGTGCGTGACCAGCTTGTCGACCGCGATACGCCCCGAGCGCAGCAGCTCGATGGCCACATGGTCATTGCGATTGGAGCGCTTCAACGTCAGCAGGGTCGCTTCGCGGCTCATGGTCTGGTGCAGATCGACGCCCGTGACCGCCTGGGAAGGGATACCGATCAGCAGGACCCGGCCGCCCGGCCGCACGGCGCGCAGGGCCGGATTGAGCGAGTCCGGCTTGCCCGCCGCATCGATAATCAGCGGCGCGCCGCGGCCTCCGGTCAAATCGAGGATCGCTTCGGCGGCCTGCTCCCGGGAAATGTCCACTACCGTGTCGGCGCCCATCTCGCGGGCCAGGGCCAGCCGGTGGCGGACGCGATCGGCCACGATGATCCGTCCGGCCCCGGCGATGCGGGCTACCGCAATCGTCAAGAGGCCGATTGGCCCGGCGCCCATCACGGCTATCGTGGCGCCCGCTTCAAACGGCGCCAATTCCATAGCGTGCAGGATGATCGCCAGCGGCTCGATCACCGTCGCCATGGAGAAGTCCATGCCTGCGGGTATTGGCACGACGTTGCGCGCCGGGACGGTCGCGAACTCCCGCAGCAGCCCCGGGGCTTGCACGCCGCCCAAGAAGATCACGTTTTCACAGAGGTTATGCCGTCCCGCGATGCAAAATTCGCAACGTCCGCAGGTGATCGCAGGCTCCACCGCCACTCGATCGCCCGGCGCGAGATTTTCCACCGCCGGACCGACCGCCATCACCTCGCCCGCCGGCTCGTGCCCCAGCACGCAGGGATACGGCGCCGGAGACCCGCCGCAACTACCTTCCGAGTAGAAATGCAGGTCCGTGCCACACAGGCCCACGGCGCGCAGGCGAACCGTGACCTCGCCCGGGCCCGGGTCCGGGGGATCCGGCATCTCGCGTAACTCGATGCGCTCGCAGGCCACCAGTTGTGCGGATTGCATGGTTTGGTTCGTCCTCCGGAATACGGGAACCCATTATAATGTGGCTAGCCGCCATGCGGGGCTCCTACACGCTGGACGACAAGTACACGCTGGAGGAAGGCGCCGTCTACCTGAGCGGCATCCAGGCGCTGGTGCGGCTGCCCATGGACCAGGTGCGGCGGGACCGGCGGACGGGGCTGCGCACGGGTGTCTTCATCTCGGGGTATGAAGGCTCGCCGCTGGGCGGCTACGACCTGGCTCTGGAGCGCGCCGCGCGCTTCCTGCGCACGCACGACATCCACTTTGTCCCCGGCGTGAACGAGGACATTGCCGCCACGTCGGTGATCGGCAGCCAGATCTTCCAGCTCTTCCCGCGGCCCAGGTTCGACGGCGTGGTGGGCATCTGGTACGGTAAAGGGCCGGGCGTGGACCGCTCCGGCGACGTCTTCCGCCACGCCAACTTCGCCGGCACCGGGCCCAACGGCGGGGCGCTGGCGCTGGGCGGCGACGACCACATCTCGAAAAGTTCGACCATCCCTCACCAGAGCGAGCTGTCGTTTTTCAACGTGGCCTTTCCCCTTCTGTATCCTGGCAATACCCAGGAGATCCTGGACCTGGGCCTGGCCGGCATCGCCCTGTCGCGCTACTCGGGCGCCTGGGCGGCGATGAAGATGGTCACCAACGTGTGCGACGGCGGGGGCGCCGTCGAGGTGTCGCCGGAGCGGAACCCGATGGTCTTGCCGGAACTGGAGTTTGACGGCCAGCCTTACCGCAAGGTGGTGGAAGGCATGCTCGTCACGCCGCAAACGTTGGGGCTGGAGCGGGAGCTTCACTACCGCCGGCTTGTGGCGGCGGTCGCTTTCGCCCGCGTGAACCGGCTGAACCGGATCGTTGCCGCTCGCCCGGGCGATCGGTTCGGCATCGTCACCGCTGGCAAGAGCTACTACGACCTGCGCACCGCCCTGCGCGACCTGGGCCTGGACGAGGAGGCCCTGGCGCGCGCCGGCGTCCGCATCCTGAAACTCGGCATGACCTACCCGCTCGAGCTGTCCATCGTCGCGGAGTTCGCCCGGGGCCTCGAGGAAATCCTGGTGATTGAGGAGAAGCGCAGCTTCATCGAGCTCCAATTGCGCGAACTGCTCTACAACCGGCCCGAGCGGCCGGCGATCTACGGCAAGCAGGACGAGCGCGGAAACATGCTGTTCCCGATCCACGGTGAGCTCGACCCCGACCTGATCGCGCGCGTGGTGGGGCGGCGGATTCTGGCCCGCGCGGGGGCGGCGGAGCTCGAAAGC
Source organism: Acidobacteriota bacterium (assembly GCA_016201185.1). GTDB lineage: Bacteria > Acidobacteriota > Terriglobia > Bryobacterales > JACQDG01 > JACQDG01. The sequence goes on from JACQDG010000295.1 coordinate 12,589, forward strand.
ATCGAGAAGCGGCTCGAGAAGATCGAGCAGATCGAGAAACGGGCGACGGAAAGGATCGAGGCGCGGCCGCCCAACTTCTGCTCCGGCTGCCCGCACAACCGCTCCACCTATCACCCGGATGGGATGCTCACCGGGGGTGGCATCGGTTGCCACGGTCTGGCAGCCCTGCTGGAGCACGCCCATCGCGGTTATACCTATATTACGCAGATGGGCAGTGAGGGAGCGCCGTGGATCGGCATCGCTCCGTTTACCGAGAGCCCGCACGTGTTCCAGAATGTGGGTGACGGCTCCTTCTTCCATTCCGGCACTCTGGCCGTGACCGCCTGCGTCGCCGCCGGGGTCAGCATCACCTACAAAATTCTCTTCAACGGCGGCGTGGCGATGACCGGCGGCCAGAAGGTGGCCGGCGGCCTTCCCATCCCCGAGCTGACCAGGCAACTGGAGGCCCAGGGGCTGAAGCGAGTTGTGATCCTTACCGACGACCTGGCGCGCTACGCGGACCGGACGGGCCTGGCGGCTTCGGCCGAGGTCCGCTATCGCGACGAGCTCGAGCCGGTGATGGAAGAACTGGCGCGGACACCCGGCGCCACCGCGCTGATCTACGACCAGCAGTGCGCGGCGGAAAAGCGCCGGCTCCGTTCGCGCGGCAAGCTGCCCCGGCCCGAGCGGCTGCTCGTGATCAACGAGGAGGTCTGTGAAGGCTGCGGCGACTGCGTTTCCAAATCGAACTGCCTGTCGCTGCACCCGGTCGAGACGGAGTACGGGCAGAAGACGCGGATCCACCAGTCGTCCTGCAACGCCGATTACTCCTGCCTGCTCGGCGATTGCCCGTCCTTTGTCAGCGTGATGGTCGAGCCGGGGACCGGGTTGCGCAAGAAGGCGCTGCCGCAGTTACCGGCGATCGAAATCCCGGAACCGGCGGCGAAAGTGCCCCCGGACGAAGGCTACGAAATCCTGGTCCCCGGCATCGGCGGCACGGGCGTGGTGACTTTAAACGCCCTGCTGGCCACGGCGGGCCTGCTCGACGGCCTGGCCGTTACAACGCTCGATCAAACGGGCCTGTCCCAGAAGGGCGGGGCGGTGGTTTCGAGCATCCTGCTAAGCGCCCAGGCCGGCCCTGATGGCATCCCGCTCGCCAACATGATCAGCTACGGCAGCGCCCACCTGCTGCTGGGCTGCGACCTGCTGGGCGCGGCGGCGACCAGGAATTTGCGCTGCGCCGATCCGGCGCGGACGGTGGCCGTAGTGAATTCCGCCGAAATTCCCACCGGGGACACGGTGCGCGCCGGCGCCGTGCACTTCGGCGCGCCGCTGGAGGATGCGATCAACCGCGCGACGCGCCGCGGCGCCAACCTGTTCGTGGACTCGAGCGGGCTGGCCGAGGCGCTGTTTTCGAGCCACATGTCGGCCAATATTTTTCTCCTCGGCGTGGCCTATCAGGCCGGGTACATCCCGCTTTCCGCCGACTCGATCGAAAGGGCCATCGAACTGAACGGGGTGGAGGCGGCGCAGAACCTCGCCGCGTTCCGCTGGGGCCGTAAGTATCACCACGACCCGGAAGCGGTCGAAGAAGTGGCGGGGCGGAAAGCTGCGCAGGCCGCGGCTCGGCCGCTGGGCCTCGACGAGGTCATCGAGCGCCGCGCCCGCGATCTGGCCGATTACCAAGACGAGCACTACGCCCGCCGCTATCGCGAACAGGTGGAGCAGGTCCGGCGTCGCGAGCAGGAAGTCCGGCGCGGCAGCACGGCGCTTACTGAGGCTGTCGCCCGCCATCTCTTCAAGCTGATGGCTTATAAGGATGAGTACGAAGTAGCGCGGCTGCTGACGACGCGTTCCTTCGAGCGGCAGGCGCGGGAACAGTTCGAGGCGCCCCGGTACATGGTCTATCATCTGCACCCGCCGCTACTGCGGGCATTGGGTCGGAGGGGCTTATGTCATTCCGTCGCAGAGATTTCGTTTCCACCTTGCTGACCGCCGCCGCTGCGGCGCAGGTTGCAAGCCGCGGGGCCCGCGCCGCCTCGAAACCGCTCGGCATTCCGGGACTGTTCCCCGGCCGCGTGGTCTCTGCCCGCCACACGGGCAGCGTCGTTGACGGCAAGTTTCAGGCCGAGCCGATCCGGGCCATGATGCGCAAAGGCATGACGGAGCTGACCGGCGCGCCCGACTGGATCGCCGCCTGGCGGATGTTCTTCGAGCCCGGCGACGTGGTGGGCATCAAGGTCAACCCGGTGGGCCAGCCCGACGTGGTTTCCTCCCCCGAGGTGCTGCACGAGATCATCGCCGGACTGCGGCAAGCGGGCGTGAAAGCGAAGGACATTGTCGTTTACGACCGCTACCGGCGGCAGTTTCTCCATGTCGGCTTCGATAAATGGCTGCCCGAGGGCGTGCGCTGGAGCTGGGCAGCGGAGGATTACCAGGAGAACCAGCTCGGCATGGATGGCTACGATGAGAACCACTACATGGAGATGGCCCTGGCGTACCCTGGCGAGGACGCGCGCGATCCGCACGTGCGCCGCTCCTACGCGGCCCAATTCATCACCCAGCAGGTGAACAAGCTGGTGAACCTGCCCGTGCTCAAGCACCACCAGTCGGCCGGCGTCACCCTGGCGCTGAAGAACCTGTCGCACGGCCTGGTGAACAACGTGAGCCGCAGCCACTCAAGCTCCACGCTCAACGCTTGCGGGGCGTTCATTCCGGCAGTGGTTTCGGTTCCGGTGATCCGCGACAAGACCGTGCTGCACATCCTGGACGGCACGTTGGGCATGTGGCACGGCGGCCCCGGCGGGCGGCACGGCAAGTACGTGTGGGCGCACCACACGATTTACTTTGCGACCGACCCGGTGGCGGTCGACAAGACCGGCTGGCAGGTGATCGATGCCCAGCGCGCCGCCAAGGGCATGGCCTCGGTTGCTCTTTCCAAGCCCGACGCGGACAGCGGCTTCCTCAACTGCCAGCCCGAGCACATCGAGATCGCCGGAGCGCTGGGGCTGGGCGTGTTCGACGACCAGAAGATCGTGCGAAAGCAGCTCGACCTCGGATAACGAGCTTTCGGGTACTCAGGAGACCTTCATGGAGCTGAGGCGGAGAGACCTGTTTTCAATGTTGATGGGCGCGGCAGGCGCAGCGCAGGTTTCGAGCCGCGCAGCGACAAACAAGCTCGGCATTCCTGGGCTGTTCCCGGGCCGTGTCGCTTCCGTGCGCCATGCGGGCTGCATCGTCGGTCGGAAGTTTCAAGCCGAGCCGATCCAGGCCATGATGCGCAAAGGCATGATGGAGCTCACCGGCGCGCCGGACTGGATCGCCGCCTGGAAAATGTTTTTCGAGCCGGGCGACGTCGTGGGTGTCAAGGTGAATCCGGTGGGCCAGCCGGAGGTCATCTCCAGCCCCGAAGTACTGCACGAGATCATCGCCGGGCTGCAGCAAGCCGGGGTGAAGGCTAAGGACATCGTCGTTTACGACCGTTACCGCCTGCAGTTCTTGAGCGCGGGCTTCGACAAGTGGCTGCCCCAAGGCGTGCGCTGGAGCTGGGCGGCCGAGGACTACGACCCTATCCAGCTCGGCATGGACGGTTACGACGAAAACCACTACATGGAGATGGCCCTGGCGCAGGCTGGGCAGGACGGCCGCGATCCGCACGTGCGCCGCTCCCACGTGGCGAAGTTCATGACGCAGCAAGTCAGCAAGCTGATCAACCTGCCGGTGCTGAAGCAGCACGGGGCAGGCGGCGTCACCCTGGCGTTGAAGAACCTGTCCCACGGCCTGGTGAACAACGTGAACCGCACCCACTCGACCCCCACCCTCAACGCCTGCGGCGTTTTTATCCCCTCGGTCGTCAGCCTGCCGGTGATCCGCGACAAAGTAGTGCTGAACATCCTGGACGGCACGCGCGGCGTGTGGGCCAACGGGCCGGGCGCGAGCGGCGGCATGTACGTCTGGGAGCACCACACGATCTACTTTGCGACCGACCCGGTGGCGCTCGACAAGACCGGGTGGCGCGCAATCGACGCCCAGCGCGCGGCCAAGGGCCTGTCGCCGGTGGCGCATCCCAAGCCCGGCGAGGGCGGCCAGCGGCTCAATCCCCAGCCCGAGCACATCGAGGTCGCCGGGGCTCTGGGGCTGGGCGTGTTCGACGACAGCAAGATCGAACGGAAGCAGTTCGACCTGGCTTGATGCTGGCGCGGCGCGACTTTTTGATCGGCCTGGGACAGGCGGCCCTGCTCGCCCCGCCCGCCAAGAAAGTCGCCGCCATTGTTACCGAGTACCGCCGCCTCTCCCATGCCGACGTAATCGTTAGCCGGCTGCTTGCAGGTTACCATCCCAACGGCGTCTTCACCCCGCCCCGCGTGCGCGTCGTCTCCCTGTACACCGACCAGGTTCCGGCGAACGACATGAGCCGGGATCTGGCGGTAAAGCATGGCTTCACGATCTATCCCACGGTGGCCGGCGCACTCACCTTGGGCGGGTCGAAACTCGCCGTTGACGGCGTCCTGCTGATCGGCGAGCACGGAGAGTATCCGACCAACGAGAGGGGCCAGAAGCTGTATCCCCGCTTCGAGCTCTTCGAGCGAATCACGGAGGTGTTCCGCGCGAGCCGCCGCAGCGTCCCTGTCTTCTGCGACAAGCATCTCTCCTATTCCTGGCTCAAGGCGAAGCGGATGTACGACGAGTCGCGCGAGCTGGGTTTTGCCTTCCTGGCTGGCTCGTCTTTGCCCGCAACGCTGCGCCAGCCGGAACTTGAGTTACCGCTGGATTGCTCGCTCGCGGACGCCGTGGCGGTGGGCTTTGGAGACAAGGACGCTTACGGGTTCCACGCGCTCGAAACGCTCCAGTGCATGGTGGAGCGGCGGCAGGGCGGAGAAACGGGGGTAGCGGCGGTGCAGGCGCTGGAGGGGGGCGCGGTGTGGGAGTGGCGCGATTCGCCGGCGGGCCGCTGGAGCGCGCCGCTGCTCGATGCGGCGCTGGCTCGGAGCAAGCGTCTCAAGCCCGGCCGGCCTGAGGACAACGCCAAAGCCCCGATCTTGTTCCTGCTCGAGTACCGCGACGGCTTTCGGGCCGCGGTCTACATGCTCGACGGCCACACGGAAGATTTCCTTTTTGCCGGGCAGTTGCGCGGCCGCGCCGAGCCCGCCGCCACGCTGTTCAGCATGTACCAGCGCGAGCTGCTGCACTTCGATGGCCTCGTCTACGAGATCGAAGAGCTGTTCCTCACCGGCCGAGCCCCCTACGCGGTAGAGCGGACGCTCTTGACCACCGGGGCCCTCGCTTTTCTGCTCGATTCCCTTTACCAGAGGAAGCGCCTCGCAACGCCCGAGCTGAAAATCGCTTACCGCGCTCCGGCCCGTGCCTGGTTCGAGCGGAGCTGACGCACACGGGCTTCTCCAGACGCCTCAGTTCCCTTAATATGGAAAGCAGGGCTTACAAATGCGGAAGGCTCTACGGGTGGTGTGGGTGACGGTGGCGTGGCTCCTCTATGCAGGCGGAGCGGCCTGGGCGGCGGATTGTTCCCGAACCTCG
>JACQDG010000283.1 GCA_016201185.1 Acidobacteriota bacterium
CCCTCTTCAATCTCGTCCAGCTCCTCTTCCATGCGGGCCGTGTAGGCGACGTCGAAGATGTCGTCGAAATTTTCGATCAGCAGGTCGGTCACCACCATGCCCAGCTCGGTGGGCGTGAACCTTCCTCCCTCCTTCTTCACGTACTCGCGCTCCTGGATGGTGGAGAGAATCGCGGCATAAGTGGAGGGCCGGCCCACGCCGCTCGCCTCCAGTTCCTTCACCAGTGTGGCCTCGTTGTACCGTGGCGGGGGTTCGGTGAAGTGCTGCTCCGGCTTCAGCTCCTTGAATTTCAGCTTCTCGCCTTCGGCCACCGCCGGCAGCTTGTGCTTGATCTCCTCGTCCTCCTCGTCCTTCTCGTCCTTGCCTTCCTCGTAGACGGCCAGGAAGCCGTCGAACTTCATCACCGATCCGGTGGCGCGGAACAAGTATTGCGCCCCGTCCTTGCCGCTGGCCTCGATGTCCATCGTGGTCTGGTCGAACACGGCGGGATTCATCTGTGAGGCCAGGAACCGCATCCAGATCAGCCGGTAGAGCTTCAGCTCGTCCTCGTGGAGGAACGGCGCCACCGACTCCGGCGTCCGCGCGGCCGAAGTGGGGCGGATCGCCTCGTGTGCGTCCTGGGCTGCTTTCTTGGTCTTGTAAACGTTGGGTCTTTCGGGCAGGTAAGAGCTTCCGTAGCGCGCCTGGATCTGGGAGCGCACATCACCGAGGGCCTCCTCCGCGACCCGGGTCGAATCGGTTCGCATGTAGGTGATCAGCCCGGCGCTGCCTTCTTTGCCCAGCTCCACGCCCTCGTAAAGCCGCTGCGCTAGCATCATGGTGCGCTTCACGCTGAAGCGCAGCTTGCGAGCCGACTCCTGCTGCAGGGTCGAGGTGATGAACGGCGGCACGGGGTTGCGCCGCTTCTCGCGCGTCGTGATCGACCGCACGACGTACTCGGCTCCATCCAGTGAGACCACGACCGCGTCGGCCGCTTCCTGGTTGGGGATCTCGAAGGCCTCTTCCTTGCCCTCCACCTGCCGGCGCGTGAGCCGGGCGTCGAACGCGGGCGGCTTCTTCGCCCCCAGGTGGGCGTCGATCGTCCAGTATTCCCGTTTCTGAAAACTGCGGATCGCCCGCTCGCGCTCCACGATCAGGCGCAGCGCCACCGTCTGCACCCGCCCGGCCGACAGTCCCCGCCGCACCTTGTCCCACAGCAGCGGCGACACCTTGTAGCCCACCAGGCGGTCCAGCACCCGCCGCGCCTGCTGGGCGTCCACTAGGTGCAGGTCGATCGATCCCGGCTTCTCAAAGGCGCGGCGCAGCGCCGGCGCGGTGATCTCGTTGAACATCACCCGGTAGACCTTCGCCCGCGGCTTCTTCTTTTTGTCCCGCAGTTCTTCGGCCAGGTGGTAGCAGATGGCCTCGCCTTCGCGGTCCGGGTCGGCCGCCAGGTACACGGCGTCGACCTGGCTGGCCGCCTGCTTCAGCTCCTGGATCAGCTTCTTCTTGCCCTCGATGACTTCGTAGGTGGGCTCGAAGCCGTTCTCGATGTCCACGGCCACGTCCCGCTTGGGGAGATCCTTGATGTGGCCCAGCGAAAACTTGACCAGATAGTTCTTGCCCAGATACTTGTTAATCGTCTTGGCTTTCGCCGGGGATTCGACGATGACCAATGACGTCGCTTCAGATGATTTCGGCATAAAAAGACGTCGGCGGAGCCCGCAGACCCAACTCCCCCTTTTACCACACTCTGACGAAATTCCTCCCCGGCAGTTGCCGGATATGACCGGCGAGCTCGAGCTCGCACAGCGCCGCGATGATCTCCGACGCTGAATTTTCCGCCATCTGCCCGATCACCGCGTCGATGTGCGTGGAGGTATCTACTTGCAGCAATTCGATCAGCCGGCGCTGGAGGGTCGACAAATCCCCATCACCCTTTCGGGCCGCACTAAATAAAGATGAGGCGGCCTCGCCGGAGGTTGCATCCCCAGCAAGCGCCGTCGAAGCCCGCTCGCCGAGTTTTTCCTTCTGTGCTTCCAATATCATGCGTCGCACCGGCGTGGGCAGGGCCTCCACCACGTCCTGCCAGCTCTGCACCAGCGTGGCGCCTTGCTTGATCAGCAGGTTCGGCGCCCAGCTCAGCTTGGAGACGATGTTGCCGGGAACGGCAAACACCTCGCGGCCCTGGTCAAGCGCCAGCCGCGCGGTGATCAGCGACCCGCTGTACTCGGCCCCCTCCACGATCATCACCCCTGTGCTCATCCCGCTGATGATCCGGTTGCGGATGGGAAAATTCTGCGGGAAAGCCGCCGTCTCCATCGGAAACTCCGCAACCAGCAGGCCCTTTTCTGCCATTTCCGCCATCAGCTTCCGGTTCTCCGTGGGGTACACCATGTCGATCCCGCATCCCAGCACGGCCAGCGTGTCTCCCCCTGCCCGCAGCGCTCCTTGGTGAGCGGCCGTGTCAATGCCCCGCGCCATCCCGCTTGAGATCACCAGGCCCGCCGCCCCCAGCTCGCCCGCCAGTTTTTCGGCCACCGCCCTGCCGTATGGCGAGGGCTTGCGCGAGCCGACCACCGCGATCTGGAACGAGCGCAGCAGTTCCACCCGCCCGCGCGCATAGAGCAAAACCGGCGGATCGAAAATTTCCTTCAGACACTCCGGATAGCGCGGATCGCTCCAGGTGACGATCTCGGCCCCGGCGGCCCGCACCTTCTCCGCCTCCGCCGCAGCGTCCTCAAAGGAAACCCCTGAAACGATGCTCTGCGCCACGGCGGCGCGCAGTCCGCACCCTTCCAGTTCCGTGAGCGATGCGTGGAATACTGCCTGCGGGGATCCCAGCTTGCGAATCAACCGGACTGCATTGCCGGTGCCCAGGCCCGGGACCAGATGCAGTGCCAGCCAGTAAAGCTGCGCTTCCTGGCTGCCGGCGAGCGTTGCCATCGAGCAGCCTGAATCTCGACTCTACCAGCGCCGGCCCCGCAAAGGCAAGGGCGGCGGCAGAAGAGCTTCCAATCCCCTTGCTTCGGAGACGCATTTTCGTCATACTTGGCACAGTTGTAATTGGGGCCTGCTCCGCTGATGGGCAGGACTCCCTTTCCTGGTCGCCCCCCCGGAATCTGAAATCGAGATTAGAGGAGCAAAACCATGCGCTCATGGGTCATTGTGCTTGCGCTGTTTCCTTGCGTCACCCCGGCTCAGTCTCCTTACGTCCGGGAGCGCGTTGGGGAACCGCGTACCGCCGCAACGGTGGAATCCGGACCCTTTGCCTACATTCCCATCGAGCAATGGCAGGGCAAGAGGGTCATCTTCCTGCCCGAATCCGCAAAGACTCGGGAGTACGGCTATCAGAGCTTCACAGGGGGCTCTGGTCGGTTCGGCCGTCCCACTTACGAAGAGTGTGTGGGCAAGACTGGCAAAGTTGTGCAAGTGACCACAGAACGTTACGCGAAAGTGACCGTTGAGATGGAGGAGAACGGCAAGCGGTACGAAGGAACCGTTTATGCCGACAACCTTGACGGGGTCGCCTTTCTGGACGAGA
>JACQDG010000284.1 GCA_016201185.1 Acidobacteriota bacterium
GCGTCCACCGCTTCCTTGTCACCGTGCACCAGGTTGAACACACCCGCCGGCAGCCCTGCTTCCTCCAACAACTCGGCCGCGCGGGTCGGCGTCAGCGGAACTTTTTCCGAGGGCTTGAGGATGAAACTGTTTCCGCAAGCGATGGCAAAAGGGTACATCCACATAGGCACCATGGCCGGAAAGTTGAACGGCGTGATCCCGGCGCACACCCCCAGCGGCTGGCGGATCATCTGACAGTCGACGCCTTTGGCGACGTTCTCGAGCGAGCGGCCCATCATCAGGCTGGGCATACCGCAACTGACCTCCGCCATCTGGATGCCGCGCCGCACCGCGGGCGTCTTCGAGCGTCTTGCCATTTTCAGTCGAGAGGATGCGGGCGATCTCATCGGCATGCTTCTCGAGTAGCTCCTTGTAGCGATAGAAGACCTGCACCCGATCCACTACCGGCACCTCGCGCCACTTGAGGAATGCCTCATGGGCCGCGCGTGCGGCGCGATCCACGTCCTCTGCTGTGGCATACGGGAGATGGGCGATCACCTCGCTCGTCGCGGGGTTGCGTACCGGATGTAGCTCGCGTCCCGCTGTTTCTTCCCACTTCCCGTTCACGTAGAACTTCAAAGTTCGAACTTCCGTCGCGGTGGCAATCATCTTTGCTCTCCTGCCCCTCCCAGCATCACTCGGAGCTGTCTATTATGGTACCTTCCCAAAACGGCCAGGGCAGTGATAGCCCCGACCAAAGCGCAAGCCATGTCCTCCTGCGTATCCCAGGGATCTCCTTGGGTGCCCAAAAACGCGTCGGCCGTGGATCCCAATGCAACCGACGTGCGCCACTCGATCAGCTCGTAGAGGGCGCTCATGGCCAGGCAAATGCAGATTACGATGAAGGTCAGCCACTTGCCCGGCCTCAAAGGCGACGCTCTCAACAGGACCTCCCGGCTGATGATGGCCGGAACGAAGCCCTGAGCCAGGTGCCCCACCCGGTCGTAATAGTTCCGGTGGAGGCCGTAGTGATCTCGGATCCAATTGAAAAGGGGCATCTCCGCGTAAGTATAATGCCCGCCCACAATGAGGATCACCGCCTGGATCCAAATCAAAACATAAGCCAGCTTCGTTAAGGGAAACCGCCGGTGGGTCGCGGCAAGAACCGCCACCCCCACCACCGCCGGCAAGACTTCCAGGAACCACGTGAAATAATCGTGGGGATGAATCAAGGACCAGACAAACACGGCTGACAGGCTGAGCAACAAAACCAGAAGGAATCGCCTGTCAGCCGCCTTTCCCATCTCTTCACACCGCCTCCAGCAGCGCCTGGGCGTGGCCGTCCACTGTTACCTTCTCGTAAGTCTGGGCGATCTTGCCCTTCTCGTCGATCAGGAAGGTCGTCCGCTCCACGCCCATGAACTTCTTCCCGTACATCGATTTTTCCTTCCACAGGAAACGTAAGAAATGGTGAGGACGGACGGCCCCGAGTCTCTGGCATGTTCGAATCCGTTATAATTCCGTTCATGCCGCGGCCTGCTCCGGGCCTGCTGGCCGTGCCGATGCTAGCTGCGGTCCGGGGGTAAAACTTTGGCCAATGCACGCCGAGGTGCTCACCTACTGACCATCGGCCATTCCACTCTGCCGCTCGAAGCCTTTCTCCGTATTCTTCAGGCCCACGGCGTCGAGCGGCTGGCCGATGTGCGCACCATCCCTCGCCCCCGACACAATCCCCAATTCAACCGTGAAACCCTGCCGGCCGCCCTCGAGACCGCGGGCATCCGCTATACGCATCTGTCGGGGCTGGGCGGTCTTCGCCATGCCCGCCGCGATTCGGTGAATACCGGCTGGCGCAACACCTCCTTCCGCGGTTATGCCGACTACATGCAGACGCCGGAGTTCGAGGAAAATCTCCAGACGCTGATGAATCTGGCGGAGAAAGAGCGCGTGGCGATCATGTGCGCCGAGGCTGTTCCCTTTCGCTGTCACCGCTCGTTGATTGCCGATGCCTTGTCGGTACGTGGCGTCCGGGTGGAACACGTCCGGAGCCTGGAGAAACGCGACCCTCACGCCATCACGCCGTTCGCCCGGGTAGAAGGCACACGGATTACCTACCCCGGTTTGGTCGGACCCGAGGCGGCAAGCTCCTAGTCGGCAACAATCAGCCCGGTCGGCCGCGTGCTTCGTTATAATGACCGGTTCATGGCCGCATTCCGAACCGTCCGGGTCCCTGCCTCCAGCGCCAACCTAGGGCCGGGTTTTGACGCCCTCGCCGTGGCCCTGAGTATTTATCTCACCTGTCATTTCCGTCCCGCCGGCCGCCTGTCGATTCAAGTTTCCGGCCGCGATGCGGCGCTCATCCCGACTGGCGAGACGAACCTGATATGGCGCACGGCGGTGGAAGCTGCCCGTGCCGCCGGCTCCGAACTGCCGCCGCTCGAAATCCAAATCGAGAACGAAATCCCCGTAGGCAAGGGACTGGGATCGAGCGCGGCGGCGATTGTGGCGGCGCTGGTGGTGGCCGACTCGGTGCTGGACCTGGGCTGGTCGCGCGAGCGCGTCCTGGACGAAGCCGCGAAACTCGAGGGCCACCCGGATAACGTAGCAGCCTGCATACTGGGCTCGGTGGTGGCGAGCGCCATGGATCGCCAGGGCTGCGCCCACGCCGTCCGCCTGGAGATGCCCAATGGTTTTCGGGTCGCTGCTGTGGTGCCCAATTACGAGCTCCCCACCGCCGAAATGCGGGCCGTGCTGCCCGGGGCCTATTCCAGCGCCGACGCGGTCTTTAACCTGCAGCGCGCCGTTCTGCTCGTGGCCGCGCTTTCCACCGGCGACCGCCGCGCTTTCCCCACCGCGCTCGAGGACCGCATTCACCAGCCCTATAGATCCGGCGTGGTGCCGGGCCTGGAAGAAATCCTGGCCCTGCGCGCTCCAGGCCTCCTGGGCTGCGCCCTGAGCGGGGCCGGGCCGGCCGTGCTGGCGTTCCTGGAAAAGGGCGCCGAATCCTGCGCCGAACTGGTGCGCCAGATCTTCCGCCGTCGCGGGCTGGAAGCGGAAATTCTGGAGGCCCAGGTGTCGTCCGAAGGATACTCTGTCCTATGAAGGACTCCCGTTCCGCCCTGGAGCGGCAAGGACTGCCTGGCGGCGATCCGGCCTCCTGCCCTGCTTCGACCAAGCGCTTCCCGGACGGCGGCCAGTACCGCATCGAGATTCCTTCCACGGAGGGGCCTCGCGTTCTCGCCGCCGTGCTGGACGAAGCGGCGAAGCGCCGCACTCCACTCCATCGCGTCAGCCAGGGCAGCGGCATCATGCTGCTAACCGAC
>JACQDG010000285.1 GCA_016201185.1 Acidobacteriota bacterium
GCCACATTTTCCATGGCGGCCAACGCGTTGCCGCGCAACACGCGCGCCAGACCGCAGAGCCGCTCGCAGGTGACCGGGTTGCGCTTGTGCGGCATGGCCGAGCTGCCCTTCTGATCCTTAGAAAAATACTCTTCCGCTTCGCGGACTTCGGTCCGTTGGAGGTGCCGGATCTCGAGGGCAATTTTCTCCAAGGTGGTGGCGATCAGGGCCAGGGTGGCTAAGTAATGGGCGTGCCGGTCTCGCTGGATGACCTGGGTGGAGATGGGATCGGGCGCCAGCCCCAGCCGGGCACAGATTTTTTCCTCTGCGTCCGGCCCGATGTGGGCAAAGGTGCCCACCGCACCGGAAATCTTACCCACCCGCATCTGCTCCCGGGCCTCGGCGAAGCGAGCGATCTGGCGGCAGACCTCGGCGTACCAGTTCGCCAGCTTGAGCCCAAAAGTGGTTGGCTCGGCGTGGACGCCGTGCGTCCGGCCGACGCACACCGCGCGGCGAAACTCGTGGGCCCGGGCTCGCAGCACGTCCTGCAGGCCCTCGAGCCCGGAGGAAATCAGCGCCGAGGCCTGCTGGAGCTGCAGCGCCTGCGCGGTATCAACCACGTCATTGGAAGTAAGCCCGTAATGCAGCCAGCGTGAAGCCTCCCCCGCCCCGGCCGCGGCCATCTTCTCCGCCACCGACGTGGTGAAAGCGATCACGTCGTGCTTCACGTCGCGTTCGATCTCGGCAATGCGAGCGACGTCAAACGCAGCGTGACGGGTGAGAGCCTCGGCTGCCTCCGGCGGCACCTCCCCCATCTCGGCCAGCGCCTGGGTGGCCGCCAGTTCCACCTGCAGCCAGGTTTGAAACTTATTCTGGTCCGACCAGATGCGGCCCATTTCGGGCCGGGTGTATCGAGAGATCATAGGAAAGCCATCAGAACTGAAAGACCTCGGTGGGCCGGTGCTGCTCGGCAAGCACCAACCTCGTGCCCCCGGCGCCCGCATCGCGCAGCGCTTCAGCGGCAGTCATGCGGGCAATTGCGGGGTGGTTGTTCTGCTCGCTCAAATGGGCCAGCACCAATATTTCCGAGTGGCCGTCATACTCGGCAGAGAGATACTCCGCCACGGCGTGATTGGAGAGGTGCCCCACCCGGCTCATCACCCGTTGCTTGACGAACCACGGATACGGTCCCACCTTCAGCATATCCAGATCGTGGTTCGATTCCAGAACCAGCAGGTGGCAGCCGCTGATATGGTGCTTCACCGACGCCGGCATATATCCCAGATCGGTCACCACGCCCAGCTTCAGCCCCTCGGCGTGAAAGCAGAAGGCCACCGGGTCCACCGCGTCGTGCGGGATGGTGAAGGGGTCGATCTCGAAATCGCCGATCGAAATCCTCTGGCCCGCCTGAAACCTCTCTACCACCGGTCGCGCCTCGCCCCAATCGAGACGGGCCTCGGTCAGCGGGGTCAGATAGATGGGCCTGCGGAATTTGCGGGCCAGCATCGGCAAGCCGGAGACATGATCGCTGTGCTCGTGGGTAATCAGGACCGCGTCGACCCGGGCGAAGTCCTCGCCGGCCTGCCGCAGCCGCTGCCGGATCTCCCGGAAGCTGAAGCCGGCATCGACGAGAATGCAGGTCTGTTCGGTGGCCACCAGCGTGCAGTTGCCGCCGCTTCCGCTCCCCAGGACGCAAACCTTTACGCTCGTGGCGCCCGGCCCTCCTTCATCGCCCCTGCGGTCAAAAGCCGCTCGAGCTCCCCCAACGAGCCATTCTGACAAACCTGCCGGGCGCGCGCCACAAACCCTGTCATGTTCGCCACCGCAAAGCTGATTCCGCTCAAATTGCGCTCCGCCGAAACGCCGGGAATCGACCGAGGATAGCCGGAAGCAAGAAAGACGGGGTGGGAGCCCGCCATCTCGCACCGGTACGCATCCCGCGGACAATGCCAGTCAAGCCTCACGGCGATTACCGAAGACAGGCATCCCGGCAGCGACTCTTGCCCGGCGATCTCCAGCGCCGCCACCACCGCCACGCCCGCCTCAGCAGCGCGCTCGATGGCCGGCTCGAAGCGCGCGCGATGCTCCGGGTTGGCCGTGCCCAGGCTCAGATTGATGACGTGCATGTCCCGCGCCAGGCACCACTCGATCGCCCGCAGGAGAGTGTCAATGTTGGTCGAGAGCGCCCGGTCAAACACCTTCACGGCAAACAGCTCCGCCTCCGGCGCCTTCTCGCGGATCGCTCCGGCCACCGCCGTTCCGTGGCCGAGATAGTCAAGATAGATACTGCTATCGCCGGCCGGGCTAATCGCGATGCCCCCTGCCACTCCGCCCACATGAGGATGGGCCGGGTTCACCCCGCTGTCGATGATCGCCACGCGAACGCCGCGACCGGTGAGCCCTGAGCTCTCTGGAGGCTTCATGCGCGCTTCTCCGTCTGAAGCAGGCGCCGGCCCGCGGAAGGCTCGCCGAAGAGCCGAGTCAGCGGCCCGCTGCGCGCCAGCAACTCCATCGGCGGCCCGGCCTCCGCCACTTTCCCTTCATCCAGGATGACCACCGAGTCGGCAATTTCAACCAGAGAGAGCCGGTGCGTGATGACGATGGCCGTCCGGCCGCGGAGCAGTTCGGACAAAGTGGCCGAGATGCTCGCCTCCGTGATCGGATCGAGCGCCGCCGTCGGCTCATCGAGCACCAGCACCGCCGGCCGCCGCAGCAGAGCCCGCGCGATGGCAATCCGCTGCCGCTCTCCGGCGGAGAGCGCCAGGCCGCGCTCGCCGACCACGGTCTCGTAGCCTTCCGGCAGCGCGGCGATCCAGTCATGAATCGCCGCCGCCCGCGCCGCTGCGATGACTTCATCACGGCTCGCTTCCGGAAGCGCGTAGGCGATGTTCTCGGCAATGCCGGCGTGGAAGAGATAAGGCTCCTGGTCGACCAGGGCCATGGCCCGCCGCAGGTCGGCCAGCCGCAGGTCGCGCAGGTCGCGGCCGTCCAGGTAAATGGCTCCGGAATCCGGATCGTAGAGCCGCAGGATCATGTCCGCAATGGTCGACTTCCCTACTCCGCTCGGCCCCACTACGGCGCAGATGGCTCCCGCCGGCACACGGAAGCTAACGCCGTCCAGCACCGGCGCCTCGCGGTCGTGGCGGAGAGTCACGCCGTAAAAGACAATCTCCCCGCGTACTTCGCGCAGCGACGCCGCACCGGGCCGTTCTTTGACCTCGATGGGCGCATCCAGCAGTTCGAACACCCGGCTGAGCGAAACCCGCGCCGTCGCCAGGTTCGTGTAAAGCCCCAGCAGGTTTTGCACGGGCGCCAGCAGCCGCAAATGGTAAGCCATGAACGCCACCAGCGCACCCACGCTCAGCGCCCCGTCGATCACCAGCTTGCCGCCATAAAGAAACACCGCCGCCGTGGAGAGTGTCAGGATCGTGCCCGGCATCGCCCCAGCCAGGTACGAAGTGAGCTGCATGGCGAGCAGCGCGTCGATAAAACCCCAATTGCGCCGCCGGAAGCGTTCCACCTCGTAGGCCTCGGCATTGGAGCTCACCACCAGTCGCATGCCGAGCAGCGTTTCGATGAGGAAACTCCCGATGTCGGCGCTGCGCTCGCGCACCTGCTTCACCTGGGCGGCGAGCCGCCGCTGGTAGTGGCGCAGGGCCGAGGCGCTCAGCGGCAGCAGCGCCGCGCTGATCAGAAACAGCCGCCAGTTCAGCCACAGCATGATCGCCACGCTGCCGCCCAGAAAAACGAGACTGGCCACGAGCGACAGGACCGTGTCCGCCGAGACGCGCTGGATCTCACCGATATCGTTGTTGATGCGCGAGACGATCTCCCCCAGCCTGGTGCGCCCGTAGAACCGCGGCGACAGCGCCTGCAAACGCCGGTACAGCGCCAGCCGCATGTCGAACAGCACCTCGGCCGACACCTTCACGTACCGGTAACTGGAGAGAATGTTCAGCAGGAAACCGAGCACCGTTACGACGACCATCAGCCCGGCTACGAAGACCAGCGCCCTCAGGTTGCGACGCAGCAGCGCCTCATCGATCAGCAGCTTGGCGATGTAGGGTTGGGTGAGTCCCAGGACCGTGGAAAACAGGCTGACGCCAAGCACCACTGCCAGCCGGCGCCAGTAAGGCGCGATATAAGCCAGAACGCGACGGTACTCGGTAAACGAAACGGGGCGGCTTTGTATTTCCGCCGCGCTGTTCTTTGGTCGGTTAACGGTAT
This sequence comes from Acidobacteriota bacterium, assembly GCA_016201185.1. Lineage (GTDB taxonomy): Bacteria > Acidobacteriota > Terriglobia > Bryobacterales > JACQDG01 > JACQDG01. The sequence goes on from JACQDG010000285.1 coordinate 4,207, forward strand.
GCCTCCCGCCTATGAGCAACGGAGAAAATCATAATCTCCTTCCGCTGATCGTCAACAGTATAAAGAACCCGGTAGTCGCCCGTTCGCACCCTGTACCCCTCTCGTCCTCGCAGCTTTTTCGAACCGGGTGGCCGTGGATCCTTTTTTAACGAAACAAGCAGTTCCACAACTCTATCGTGAATTTTCGTGGGGAGAAGTTCCAGCTCCTTCTCAGCCGACTTTTTGAGAAGAACGCTATAAGCCACTACTTCCGCTTTTTCCGCCGATCGGCCAGGTATTCATCCAGGGAACGCGAAGGCTCTCTTTCGCGCTGGGCCATGATTACCAGATCCATCAGGTCTTCCCTGAAATCTTTGTCTTGCACCAGCCTCGCGATCACCGCTTCCCTCTCCTCTTTCGCCAGGGATCTGAAGGCTGCCCAGAAGCTATCGGCCGTTGCTTGCGTCGCACTCATGAGAAACTCCCAAACCCAGTCTACAACGGTCGGCGTTCTTGTGTGCCGGGGCGGAAATCAGCGGGTCTTTCTGGCACCGTCCACCTGGTAGTAGCACATGTAACCGGAATCGCAGTGCTCGGGGGTCTCGCGCAGGGCCCGGGCTCGGTCAATCACCTGCAATTTCGGCGTTCCGGCGCGGGCGCGGTCCACGATGTCGCGGACCATCTTCACGCTGGCCAGCTTTTTCAAGGGCGAAGCTTCGCGGCCGACAATCTTAAGCGAAGCCACGCCGAGGCGCAGCAAGTCGGGAATGGCGCACAGACCGCAAGGGCCGTAAGGCAGCCCTTTGGGAGTCGAGCCACAGCCGTTCCCGTTCAGGTACCACACCCACTCGCGGTAGTCGGCCAGGTTGCGCCGCAGCCAGTTCTCCCGGCGCCGGGTGAGCACCGGCCCGCCCCACTCGAACTCCGCGCGCATTTCCGAAAGGCTGCTGCAAAAGGCGCCGACCGAGTGGTGGTGGGTGGTGGCGCAGAAGCCCTCCTCGAAGGCGCAGCCGTCGTTCAGCATGAAAACCTCGATCTCGACACGGTCGCCCACTTCTCGCACGATCCGGGCAATCTCTTCAAGCGTCAGGCTGCGGGGCAAAATGATCCGCTTGGGGCCGAAGTCGAGCAAAAACCGGACGGCCTCGCTGTTCAGCGTGGCCGCCACGGAGCTGATATGCAGGTCCGCCGCCAGCTTCTCCTCGCTCAGCCGCAGCAGCAGGTTAATGTCGGTGACGATCAGCGCATCGACGCCCACCTCATCGGAGAGCCGGCGGGCCAGGTCCACGACCAGCGGCAGTTGCTCGGCGGTGTAATACGGGGCGTTCAACGTGGTGAACACCGGCAGATGGAGGCCATGCGCCGCCTCCACCAGGCGCTTCAGCTCGTCGTAAGTTTCGAGGCTCCCGCCCTTGGGGCTGCGCCGGTTCAGCCATATGGCTCCCGTGTAACGCTCCATCCACTCCCGCGGCACGATGCCGCAGAACAACTCCTCGGCGCCGGCCGCTGCCAGCATTTCCAGCTCGTCATAAGCCCGGATGGGCGCCAGGATCTTCATGCGGCCTCTTCGTGAGCCTGCAACATGGGCAGGCGGGGTTGAAAAACCAGCCGCGCAATGCGCCCCTCGGCGGCCTGCCCAACAAGGGACCGGAGCATCGCCGCCGTGTGGACGTAGAAGTAGGTATTTCCCTTAAGGTAAAACTTCTGGTCGCGGTTCGCGAAAGGCGAATTCGTGTACGCGTATTCGACCAGATGCGTCTGGCACTCGTGACGGCAGGGTGCCCCGGGCTGAAACTTGTCCGGCTTGCGGTAGTGCAGGCCCGCCGCCAGGCACACCCGGCTGGTGCTGATGAACCCAAATGGCAGGTAGACGGCCAGGGGCATCCCCCGCCCGGCAAAGCCGAGATCGTTGCCCTGCGGCAGATTGTCCATCTCGATCCCGGCCACGACCATCCGTGAAAGAAAACGGGTGTAGCTCTCGGAGTCGAGATTCGACCGCCGGAGGGCATCGAGCGTGGCCGCCGGGGCCAGACCCGAGGTTTCTGTTTCCCCGTACACCCCCATCACCCGGGGATCCCGCAGGGACTTATTGAGCAGCCGGCCCTGCACTGGAGTGAGGCGCGGAAATTCCTGCCGCAGCAACCGCAGCACGCCCCAGTCGCTGAACACCACCTCGTCGCCGTCCAGCAGCCGCAACAGCCCGCGCAGCTTACAAATCCCGCTATCGCTGACGTAGGGCGTCAAGAACGTAAAGGCCAACCCACGCTCGCGCGCCGCCGAGCGAACCGCTTCGAGCGCTTCCGGGGAAGGCAGCAAATGCTCGCAAAATTCCGTGCCGAAGGTGCAGCGCGTGAAGCGGACGGAGCCGAACCGTTCCTGAATTACCTGTGCCGTTAGCTCAAGGCTTGGCTGAAGTTTGGCGCTGGGTTCCATACCGGCGAGGCGCTCCAAACTCAGCTCGCCCTCGAGGTCCTCGGTCCCGGCGATGTGGACGCACCATTCCATAAGGATCGCTACGAAGCCCGGGGTCGCAGAACGAGCATCCCGGTAGTCGCATCGGCGTTCAGGTTAATGACCTTCTGCAACTGCAACGTGGCGGCGTCGTAAATCTCCACGGTCGGCCCGGCGCCGTAAACATAGAGCGCGCGGCCGTTGCCGGAAACAGCGAAGTTGAACCGTGTCCGCCCCGGGAACTCGACCCTTTTGACCAGCTTTCGCGCCGCCATGTCGAACACCCAGAGTTCGGTCCGCCGGGTGCCGTGCTGCCCGAAGAAGGCCACGGTATAACCGATCTTGCGGTCCGGCGAAAGTCGCAACTCTAACATCCCGGTCGCCGCCGGACCCACGGGGGTGAAATCAAAAGTCCGCTTCGCCAAATCCACCTGGGCGATCCCGAAGATGCGGTTGTGTACGACCGGATCAGAAGCATTGAAAACCTGGGTCAGTATGCCCGGGTCCTCGTTCGGGTCGTCCCCGCCGCCCAGGTTGATCGTCGCCATGCCGGGATACAAAGGCTGCGGCTTCGAAAGATCGATCTTCTCGACCAGCTTGAAATCGGCGGTGTCAAAGATGAGCACGTTCTCCCGAAACACATAGAGAAATTTTCCGTCCGGCGAAACCCGGTAGCCGGCGAACAACCCGAACGGCGATTCCTCTTCCTTGGGATAACCCACGGTCTTAGTCATCTTCTGCTGGGCCAGGTCGATCACGGCAAACTTCGGCTTCTCGATTTCGAAACGGTCCACTTGCTTCACCACGGCGGCGGTCACCGCATAGAGCACGCGGTCCTGCGGATCGGGTGCAAAGCCCTTGACCCGCACCTTGCGGTTCGCTTCGTCCAAGACGAAGTGATTAACCACCTTGCGGCTCGCGAGGTCCACAACCTCGATCCCATCCTGCCAGGTGTTGACGTAAATCTTCTTCTTGTCGTAGGAAAGGCTCAGGCCGCGGGGAGTCCCGTGCAGCGGAATCTTATCGACGACCTTTTCCTGGGCTTCATCCAGGACCAGAACATTCTTTGAGAGGGTTCCGATGTACAGCATGGCCCCCGGCACCTGAGAAGGCGGGCTCTGGGCCGAGGCGACCGTTGCCAACAGCGCAAGAAAGGGAAACAAACGATAGTGGGGTTCCCTCATAGGAGGAATGACTAAGATGGCCGCTGCGGCAATACGAGCAACCCGGTCGTGGTGTCCAGATTCAGGTTAAGCACCCTGCGCAGCTTCAATGTGGCGGTGTCGTAGATTTCCACCATGGGCCCGGACTTGAGGTAAATACGCTGACCGTTAGCTGAGAGGGTGAAGCCCGACATGCGCCCCGGAAATTCGACCCGGTTGACCAGCTTGCGCTTTTCCATGTCGAACACCCAGAACTCGGTCCGCCGGTTGCCGTGCTGTCCCAGAAAAGCCACCGTGTAGCCGGTCTTGCGGTCCGGCGTCAGCCGCAGGCCAGCGATACCCATGGCCGCCGGACCCACGGGCGTGAAATCAAAAGTGCGCTTTGCCAGGTCTACTCGCGCGATCCCGAAAATGCGGTTGTGCACCACCGGATCGGAGGCGTTGAAAAACGCCGTGAGCATCCCCGGTTCATCGTTCGGGTCCTCTCCTTCTCCCAGGTTGACGGTCGCCATCCCCGGATACAGGGGCAACGGCTTCGAGAGATCGATCTTCTCCACCAGCTTGAAGTCGGCGGTGTCGAAGATCAGCACATTCTCCCGAAATACGTAAAGGAACTTACCGTCGGGCGAGACTCGATAGCCGGCAAAGACGCCGAACGGCGACTCCTCCTCCTTGGGGTAATCGATGGTCTTGGTGACTTTGCCCTGGGCCAGGTCGATCACTACGAACTTCGGCTTCTCAATATCGAAGCGGTCGGCCTGCTTCACCACGGGGCTGATTAAAGCGTAGAGCAGCCGATCCTGTGGATCGGGAGCGAAGCCCCGGAGCCTAACCTTGCGGTTCCCCTCGCCCAGCGAAAAATACTGGGTCACCTTGCGGCTGGCCAGGTCCACCACCTCGATCCCGTCCTGCCAAGTGGTCACATAGATCTTCTTCCGGTCATAGGAGAGGTTGAGGCCATTCGGCGTGCCGGTGTGCAGCGGGATCTGGTCGACAACCTTTTCCTGCGCTTCGTCTACGACCAGGATGTTCTTCGACAAGGTGCCCACGTACATCAAGGCACCGGGGGCAGACCCCTGAGCGTTAAGGGCTAACGCCGCCAGCGCAGCAAGCAGCAGAATACGGACCGGCCGCGGCATCATGGAAATACCAGGTCGATGTTGCGCCAGTCCTGGGTGAGGGTGCCGCACTTGCTGGTCCAGTCGGGATAGTTGTTGAGATGATCGGGCACTTGCGCCGGCCAGAAGCAGCTTGTGTAGCAGTCATAGAGGTCGCGCTCCACCGGCTGGCACAGCCCGGCAGTGCCGCCCGCCGAATCCACCTCCCAGCCGGGGGAGAA
>JACQDG010000286.1 GCA_016201185.1 Acidobacteriota bacterium
CTGCCACCTGGCCAACATCTCTTACCGCACCGGCCGCAAGCTGAATTTCGACCCGGCGACGGAGACTTTCCCCGGCGACGCCGAGGCGAACCGGCAATTGTCGCGGAAATACCGGCCGCCGTTTGTGGTGCCGGAAAAGGTGTGATTCACAGCAGAGGCACAGAGCACGCGGAGACTCGCAGAGGAAGGCAGGTATAACCCTCTGCGCTCTCTGCGTCTCTGCGGTGAAGATCTTTACTGGGCCGGGAGGAACGGAAAAAGCTTCCTCAATTCTTCAGCACATCTGCGGATTCCGCCGGCAGAGCAGTGTTATGACTGACGAAGAGTCTTGTCAGCGGCCCGACTGACCCCTTGCGCTTCTACACGTTGTGTGTTAAATATGTAGAAGGTCGAGGCCTAGCTATGATGCCCGCAAAGTCTGACCTCCCGCAAGGCACCCTGGACTTGTTGATTCTGAAAGTGGTCGCGCTTGGCCCGGTCCACGGGTACGCGATCGCGCAACGGCTGCAACAGGTGTCGCGCGATGTGGTCCAGGTTCCGCAAGGCTCGCTCTACCCGGCGTTGCACCGGCTCGAAAACCGCGGCCTTCTGGGTGCGGACTGGAAGGAGACTGAGACCGGGCGTGACGCCAAGTTCTATCGCCTGACGCGGAAAGGGCGGGCGCAGCTCGAAACGGAAGCCGCGAGCTGGCAGCGATTGACTGAAGCCGTCGGTCTAATCCTCAGAATGTCTGAAGGAGGTGCGGAATGACCTGGTGGCATCGCCTGTGGCGCCGAAGGCAGATGGAAGAACAGCTCGAAAAGGAACTGCGCTTCCATCTGGACCAACACACGGCCGATCTGGTCGCGCATGGCCACGATCCTGAGGAAGCCCGACGACAGGCCAGGCTTGCTCTCGGCGGTCCGGAGCAGGTGAGGGAGAAGTGCCGCGATGCCCGTGGCACACGGTGGTTGGAGGACCTGCTGCAGGACTTCCGCTATGCCGCGCGCCAACTGCGCAGCAACCCGGGCTTCACGGCCGTTACCGCCCTCACGTTGGCGCTGGGCATCGGCGCCAGCACGACGATTTTCAGTGCCGTGAACCCCATTCTGTTCGAGCCGCTGCCGTATCCGCATGCCGGTCGGCTCATGATGATATGGGACATCTTCAAGGACTCGCGCTCCGACGTAACGTTCCACTCCTATCGCGAACTGGTGGAGCGGAATCGCTCCTTCGACGCGATGGCCGTGTTCGAGGCCTGGCAGCCGACCATGACCGGCCCGGCCGAGCCCGAGCGGCTCGATGGGCAGAGCGTGAGCGCGAGCTACTTCCATGTGCTGGGCGTGTCCCCGACCATCGGAAGGGATTTCGAGGCGACCGACGGCCGGTTCCATGGGCCGAAGGTGGCGATCCTCAGCGACGCGCTGTGGCGGCGGCGCTTCGGCGGCGACAGCACGATCGTGGGGCGCCAGGTCACTCTCGACGACGACAGCTATACGGTCATCGGCGTGATGCCGCGCGCGTTTGAGAATGTCCCGGGTCCCTCGGCTGGGATCTGGTCGCCCATGCAGTACGACACAGGAAATATCCGTGAACAAAACACTGGGGAGTGGGGTCATCACCTGCGCATGGTGGGGCGGCTGCGGCCAGGCGTCAGCAGGGATCAGGCCAAACGGGAGCTCGACACGATCGCGCACACCCCGGTGCCGGAGTTTCCCAGGGTGCCTTGGGCGTCCCTCAAGCATGGGCTCATCGTCAATTCGCTGCAGGACGACGTCACGCGCGGCGTCAAGCCGGCGTTGCTCGCCATTCTCGGCGCAGTCATGCTGGTGCTCCTGATCGCCTGCGTGAACGTGACAAACCTCCTGCTGGCGCGCGGAGCGCAACGGCGCGGCGAATTCGCGATGCGCGCCGCGCTGGGCGCCGGACGGATGCGGATGATCCGGCAACTGCTCACAGAGAGTCTGCTGCTCGCCACCCTCGGCGGCGCTCTCGCGATGGTGGTGGCGGAGTTCGGCGTAGACGCGTTGGTGGCGCTCAGTCCACCCGAGCTGCCGCGGGTGGCCGCGATGCGCGTCGACGCCACCGCATTCGCCTTCGCACTCGGTATCACCACGCTGATCGGCCTGGTGGTCGGCTTCATTCCGGCACTGCACGCGTCCCATGGTGACCTGCTCACGGGAATCGAGCATAGCTCACGGCGTACCGCGGGTGGTCACCAATTAACGCGCCGTACGCTCGTCGTCGCGGAGGTCGCGCTCGCCCTCGTGCTGCTGGTGAGCGCGGGATTGCTGCTGCGCAGCCTCGAGCGTCTGTTCGCGGTTGCTCCCGGGTTCGATGCTTCCCGCGTGCTCACGATGCAGGTGCAGACGTCCGGTCACCGGTTCGACGAGTCCATTGGCGAGGTTGAGAACAGCGCCCGGCGCCGGTTCTTCGTGCAGGCCCTGGAAGCGGTACGCCAGGTTCCCGGCGTCGCTGCGGCGGCGTTCACCAGCCTGTTGCCGCTGAGTGGCGAGCAATATGGCGAGTATGGTACGCAGTTCGAAGACAAGCGCGGTTACAACGTATTCCGATATGTGGTGACCCCGGACTACTTCAAAGTGATGGGTATCCCGCTCCGCCGCGGCCGCCTGCTCGACGCGCACGACGTAGCCGGCGCGCCTCCGGCCGTTCTGATCAGCGAATCGTTGGCGAAAAGCAAGTTCCCCGCTCAGGACCCCATTGGTCAGCGCGTTCACGTCGGCTCCATCGACAGACCTTGGTACATCATTGTCGGTGTGGTGGGTGACGTGAAGCAGGCGTCCCTGGCGGTGAGCCAGCCGGATGCCGTGTACATCACGACGAACCAGTCGTGGTTCGTGGATGAGGCGAAGTCGCTGGTGGTCAGCGCACGCGGTGACGCGGCGGCGCTGGCCCCCGCCATTAGAAAGGCCATCTGGTCGGTGGACAAAGACCAGCCGATCGTGCGGGTCGCCACCATGGAAGCCATGCTCGCCGCCTCGGCGGCCGAGCGGCGCTTCGCGCTGATCCTGTTCGAGGCGTTCGCGCTCGCGGCGCTGGTGCTCGCCGCCACCGGCATCTACGGCGTGCTCTCCGGCAGCGTGGCCGAGCGCACGCGAGAGATCGGGGTGCGCGCGGCCCTGGGCGCGTCGCGCGGCAACATCCTCGCCCTGGTGCTTCGCCAGGGAATGACGCTCACCGGGCTTGGCGTCGCGATCGGCCTGGCCGGGGCCGCGGCGGCGGGTCAGGCCATCGCTGCGATGCTGTTCGGCGTGTCCCGCCTCGACCCGGTTACGTATCTCGGCGTGATAGCGCTGCTGCTGGGCGTGTCGGCGATCGCTTGCTGGGTGCCCGCGTGGCGTGCGGCGCGGGTCGATCCAGCGATCACGTTGCGGGCGGAGTAGCCGTATCGACGTCCACGCGATCTTCACGCCATGACATCGCAGAAGCGTAATTCTGCGCTCTCTGCGTCTCTGCGGTGAAGATCCTTACTGGGCCGGGAAGAACGGAAACAACTTCCTCAATTCCTGCTCGCCGGGCCGGCGGCCGTATTCGCAAACTTCGAATGCTTCGGCATAGCGGACGGCGACGCCGAGGCGAACCAGCACTTGTCGCGGAAATACCGGCCGCCGTTCGTGGTGCCGGAAAAGGTCTGATTCACCGCTATCGGCGCATTACTGTTCGAGTTTCTCGGTCGCCGCGCGAAACCGGATTCCCTCGACCAGGGCGTCGAACCGCGCGAAGCCCGCGCTCTTTTCCTCCTTCGGGTGGATTCCCCACCACATGAAACCAAAAAATACCCTTCTCGTCTGGAAGTCCTCCGGGAAATAAGTAAGATAAAGACCATCGAACGTGGCGATCTCGGGGTTACGGAAGGCCATGGTGTGATACAAGCGGCCTCCGATTTTTCGCGTGCCTTCAGGAGATCCCTCCCATCGTCCTCCCTTCTGGTGTAGCACCTGAAGGAGTTCCTGAGGCCCCATCTTTAAGAATTCGGAGGCGAGCTCAGACTCGCTCCTACCCCGCGCCAGTGGCGCAACCTGAAACCTCGTTATCGTGACCACTTCAAGACCTTTATCTATCCAGAGCAGCTCAAGGACCGCCGAATGAGAGACCGGACCTTCAAACACGGTTCCCTCCCATCCGCCCGCCGGAACCTCCGCTATCGTATCCTTTAGTTTGAATGTTTTTGTCTTAGTGTCCTTTTCAATCTTGCTCTCCGACAGCACCCGCAACACAAGCGCCGCAACGTTTGCAGCAGCAGCTTCATACCTGCTTTGCTCATCATGCATATCCGCCAACATCTTGCGGCCCAAAACCACGAACTGATTATCCGGCGGTAGTTTCTTCTCCTCGAGTATTGCAAGCATCCGGCGCAACAACTGGTCCGCCTCGGCGTAATTCGCCTCGCCCCAGGCAATTTTTCCCAAAAAAGAAACGGTTTTGGCTACTTCCAGATGGTCCTTTCCCGGGGCCTGCTCCTGAATGGCCAGCGCTCGGTTGAGCAACTGCTTTGCTTCCGCGTTCTTGCGCTGCCCCGCCAAGGCGACGCCGAGATCACGAAGGGTTGCGGCCACCTGTAAATCCGCCGGCCCCGGAGCCTTCTCCAGTATGGCCAGCGCCTGCCGATGAAGGGGTTCGGCCTCAGCAAACCTGTCCTGAGAGTCCAGAACTTCCCCCTGCTTGTTCAGGCTATCCGCCAACAACTGGCGCGTGGAAGCCAGGCGCGGATCATCCGGCGGCAATCTTTTTTCCGCTATTACAAGCGCCTGTCGCAACAACCGCTCTGCCTCGGCGTAATTGGACTCGTCCCAGGGGATTTTCGCAAGAAAGGAAAGGGTAAAAGCGACCTCCAGATGGTCCGCTCCCAAAGTCTGCTCCTGGATGGCCAGGGCCCGCCTCAATAATGGCTCTGCGTCCGCGCTCTTGTGCTGCCCTTCCAAGGCGAAGCCGAGATCACGAAGAGTTGCGGCCACCTGTAAATCCCCCGGCCCCCGAGCCTTCTCCAGTACGGCCAGCGCCTGCCGATGAAGGGGTTCGGCGTCAGCAAACCTGCCCTGGCCGAGATAAAGCTGTCCCAGATCGCTCAGGCCTTTGGCCACTTCCGGGCCCTGGGGCCCCCACCCCTCCTCAGCAGTGGCCAGAGCGCGACGGTAGAGTGGTTCCGCTTCGGCGTATTTGCCTTGTTTCTTATAGTCCTCCGCCTGTTTCTTATAGACTTCCGCAAGATTCCTTAGGCTGGTGGTGAGTCGGGGGTTCTTGGGCCCGAACGCTTCCGCGGCTTTTACCGCCGCTGACAGCAACCTTTCCGCTTCGGCGTAATCTCCTTTCTCCGACGCCTTAAGTCCAGCCGTTAAGAGCTGATCCCAGGTTTTGCTTTGAGGGTATGCAGATGGTGAAGCGCAAAACAGAAAAGTGAACGCTACCCACGGCAGCCAGAGGGGCCTTCGCTTTATCATCGGCCCTCCTTTTGGTGGGGAGTTTACCACGTGTGGTGCCGGAAAAGGTGTGATTCACCGCCGAGGCGCAGAGCACGCGGAGATTCCTATGTGTACCTCTGCGCTCCCTGCGTCTCTGCGGTGAAGATCTTTACTGGGCCGGGAAGAACGGAAACAACTTCCTCAATTCCTCGTCGCCGGGCCGGCGGCCGTACTCGCAAACCTCGAAAGCTTCGGCGTAGCGGACTTGGTCCGCCTGGGCGCCGTACCATTTGCGGAGCGGTTCCTTCCAGGGCCCGGCCACGTCAATGAAGCGCTGCTGCCGCAGCCACTGCTTGCGGGCGGACGGGTCCTGCGGCACCTTATCCAGAGAGCCATCCACCCAGGGCAGCCACTCGTACATCTGCGAGACGTGAGCGTCGAGCATGCTGAGCTTCTTTTCCACCACGTCGTCGATGGAGACCACGACGTCGGGCCGGAAAGGCTGCGGGCGCTGGAAATGGTCGCTGAAATAGAGGAAAACCGGGTTCTTGCGCAGGGGCGGCGTGTCAGGGCAGACGTTGGGCACCACGACCATGTAGGCGGCGTCCTGCACGAGCACGCCCGTGTAGCGGTGGTCGGGATGGTAATCGTTGGGGCGCGGGGAGAGCACGATGTCGGCGTTCCACTGCCGGATGCGGCGGATGATCTGGCGACGGACTTCCAGGGTGGGCAGCAGCTCGCCGTCGTGGTTGTCGAGCACCACGCCCTGAATGCCGAGAATCTCGTGCGCGCGATCGACCTCGGCTTTGCGGCGGACGGCGAGCGGGCCGCCGGCTTCGCGCCAATGGCCAATGTCGCC
>JACQDG010000287.1 GCA_016201185.1 Acidobacteriota bacterium
ATGAAACCCCGCTCGGAGCGGAAGCTTACCGTGGACCAGATCATGGAAGAACTGCGGCCCAAAATGTGGGCAGTTCCCGGCATTATGAGTTTTCTCCAGAATCCGCCGCCGATTACGATCAGCGGCCAGTTCACCACCAGCGTCTACCAGATGACCCTGCAAAGCACCAACCTGCAGGAGATCTACGCTTGGGTGCCGCGCCTGCTGGACAAAATGCGCGGCCTGCCCGGATTTCTGGACGTAAACAGCGACTTGCAGATCCGCAGCCCGCAGGTGATGGTCGATATCGATCGGGACCGGGCGCAGGCGCTGGGCGTGACGCCCGAGCAGATCCAGAATGCGCTTTACACCGCCTACGGCAATCGCCAGGTCTCCACGATCTATGCTCCGGCAAATTCCTACATGGTGATCACGGAAGTGGAGCCGCAATATCAGCGCAGCCCGGAGGCGCTGTCGAAGTTGTACGTGCGGTCTTCCCAGGGGCAACTGATCCCGCTCGATTCCGTCGTAAAGCTTTCCCGTACCGTTGGCCCGCTCAGCGTGAACCATTTCGGGCAGCTTCCGGCCGTCACGGTTTCATTTAATCTCAAGCCTGGTTTCTCGCTCGGCGACGCGGCGCAACGGGTGAACGAAGCGGTGCGCGAATTGCGCATGCCGGCCACCATCAGCGTCAATTTCCAGGGCACGGTGAAGGAATTCCAGCGGTCCTTCCAGGGACTTTCCATCCTGCTTATCGTGGCGATCTTGGTGATCTACATCGTGCTCGGCATTTTGTACGAGAGCTTCATCCACCCCATAACGATTCTTTCCGGTTTGCCGTCCGCGGTGTTCGGCGCGCTGTTCACCCTTAAACTGTTTCACAAAGAGCTGGACCTTTACGCTTTTGTGGGGCTGATCATGCTCTTCGGCGTGGTGAAGAAGAATGCCATTATGATGATCGACTTCGCGCTGGAGGCGCAGCGGGTCGAGGGCAAGAACCCGCGGGAGGCGATTTACAGCGGGTGCATCCTGCGATTCCGGCCGATCATGATGACCACGATGGCGGCGCTGTTTGGGACGATGCCGATCGCGCTGGCATACGGCGAAGGAGCCGACGCGCGCCAGCCGCTCGGTCTAGCGGTCGTCGGTGGCCTGGTCGTGTCGCAGGTTCTGACGTTGTACATCACGCCCGTGATCTACCTGTACATGGAAAGATTCCAGGCCTGGCTGCGCGGCACATCCAGCGCGGTTGTGCAAGATCGGGAGGAAGCCCTCGCCAAGATTTAAGCTGGCGTTGCTCTCAAGTGCACCGCCCGCATTCACGCCCTCACCTCGCAAACCCGGTTGTCGATAGAATAATGAGAGCTTGCCCGTGCGGGCGAGCGAAGCCGGGAGACTGGGTACTCCACTGTCATGTTCCAACTCGCCAACTACGTCATCAATGCCTTCATTTTCTTCCTGGTGCTGGCAGGACAGATCTATTTCTACCGCGCCGCCCGGCGGGGCCTGGCGGAATTGCGGGGGAATCTGGGAGCCCAGCTCGTTCTGATCCTGCTCGGAACGGCGCTGGCCGGGGCGGTGGCCCGGGTCTGGCTCGACAATTTCGGCATTCACTGGTTCTGGCGGCCCCTGGGCCCAGTGAGCCGCGGGGCTTCCTTTGCGGCTGGGATTTGGACGGCGGGTTCGGCAGGAGCGGCGCTGGTTCTACTCATCGGCGCGCTGCTCGGCAGAAAGAGCGGCGCTGTTCATTCTTCCGAACCCGCCTCCCCTGGCCGGCGGGAGTTCCTCGCCAAGGCGGCGCAGGCCACCGCGGCCCTTATGCCCTTTGGGGCGGCCGCCTATGGCACGCTGCTCGTCCGCTCCGATTTTGTGCTGCGCGAAGTCGATTTTCCGGTTACAGGCCTGCCTCCACCACTGGAAGGCCTCCGGTTGGCGCTGCTGAGCGACATTCATTTCGGTCCCTATCTCAGCTCGGCGGAATTAACGCACGTCGTCAACATGGCCAACGAAACAAAACCGCACCTCACTCTGGTGACCGGCGATCTGATCACCCGGGCCAGAGATCCGCTGGAAAGCTGCCTGGCCCATCTGGCCTGCCTGCGGGCTGAGGCAGGGGTGTTCGGCTGCCTGGGGAATCACGAGATTTACGCCGAGGCCGAAAACTTCGCCGAAGCCCTTGGCCGCCGCGTGGGTATCGAGTTCCTGCGCCGCCGCTCCCGGCTGTTGGAATTCGGGGGTGAAAAACTCAATCTGGCCGGCGTGGACTACCAGCGGCAGCACCGGCCGTACCTGGTGGGAGCCGAGCGGATGATCGTGCCGGGGGCCGTTAATCTTCTGCTTTCCCACAACCCCGACGTTTTTCCCGTGGCGGCGAATTTAGGCTATGATCTGGTTGTTGGCGGGCACACTCACGGCGGGCAGGTAACGGTGGAAATCTTAGAGCAGTCACTCAACATGGCACGGTTTTTCACGCCCTTTGTGGCGGGCCTCTATCGCCGGGGCGCGGCTTCACTTTATGTCAGCCGGGGCATCGGAACCATCAATCTGCCGATGCGCCTGGGCGCCAGACCCGAGGTAGCGCTGCTTCGATTGCGGCGGGCATGAGAGCAGCGTGCACTACCTGATCATCAGCGACATCCACTCCAACTGGGAGGCCCTGGAAGCGGTGCTGGAAGCGGTTCGCGGGCTTTACGATAAGGTGTTGTGCCTGGGCGACCTGGTAGGATACGGCGCCGACCCCAACCCGGTCGTTGACTGGGTGCGCACCAACGCCGCCGTGGTGATCCGTGGGAACCACGACAAGGCCTGCTCGGGGCTGGAGAGCCCGGAGTGGTTCAACGACACCGCCCGCAACGCCGCCCTGTGGACTCTGAATAGCCTGGCCCCGGAGAACCTGACTTACCTCACGAACCTGGCCAAAGGACCGGTCGATTCCGACGGCATCACCCTGGTGCACGGCTCCATCGTGGACGAGGACGAATACGTGGTCGGCCCCCGCGAGGCCGCGCAGATGTTTTCTTACCAGGAAGCCCGGCTGGCCTTCTTCGGCCACACCCACCTGCAGGGCGGTTTCGTGCTCGGCAGCAACAGATTGCAGGTGATCCGCCCGCAGCCCAATAAGGGGCCGCAGTACCTGGAAATCCAGCCTACCGAGAAATACCTGTTGAATCCCGGCTCCGTAGGCCAGCCGCGCGACGGCGACTGGCGCTCTGCCTTTGTGCTTTACGACAGCGACGAAAAATTGATCGTCTTCTACCGTATCGAGTACGACCTGGATAAGGCCCAGCAGAAGATTCTGGCTGCGGGTCTTCCCGAGCCTCTGGCCGCCCGTCTGCGGGTGGGCCGCTAACCTTTAATACTGAAATTGAATCTGCGAAATGACCAGGTCGGGCATGGACTGGTTCCAGCCTTCCGGGATGTTGTCAAAGGTGAGCAGGAAAGAGCGCCTCTGGCCGCTTGCCACCGGGCCAGTCCTGCGCCCCACGATCGCCACCCGCTCGCGGAGAACGACCTGGCCATAGGGGTTGCGAAAAATGCAGTGGATTTCCGCCAGGCGCACCGTCCGCGGGCCGGTATTTGTGATTTTACCGGAGATGGTGGTGACCGTCTGCTTCAGGAAGCTTTCGGCGGCCTTCATCTCGACGTCGCTCAATTTCAGGTTGGGGAGGTAGTCGGCGGCTTCCTGGGTCAGGACCGGCACATCGGGCTGCCGGTGCCGGGCCCTCTCGTACAGGAAATAGCCCGCGGTCCCCACTGCCAGCACAAAGCCGAGGCTGACCAGGAGCGGGACGGGCACTCCGGCGCTTTTCTCACCGGCGGGTTTCTTTTTCGAAGA
>JACQDG010000288.1 GCA_016201185.1 Acidobacteriota bacterium
CCGCGTAAGCCACCACGCAGGCTTCCACGGCCAGGGCGTGCTTCCGCAGGTTTTCCGACTTGGTGTACTGGTAGAGAATCTCGAGCGCCCGCTCCCGGGCCAGCGCGTCTGAATGATCCCTATCCATCGGCCGCGGGTCCTTTGCCGTTCCCGGGATTTCTGCGAATCCACTCGTCCATCATCCGAATGAGAATGCCCAGTTGTTCGTCGGTCTTGGCTTGCGTCTCCGTGAGGCGATGCAGTCTCTCTTCGTGCGACTTCGCAACCCCGGTGAGGGAGGAAACGATCCCCACAAGCTTTTCCAGGTTCGCCTCTACGCGTTCAAACCGCTCGCTGACTTCGGGGTCCATAGGTACACCTGCCGCTATTCTACAACCCTTAAAGCCGGTGCTGGAAGCCTTTGACCGGCAACGGAACTTTTCGTCCAGCGCGGTCGACCAGCCAGAGGCGACGGCCGGCGGTGATCACGCCTATGGAAGTGAGCGGGATACCCTGGAAGGCTGTGGGCGATTTGCGGCGCGGGGGCAAGGTAAAAACAAGTTCGTAATCCTCGCCGCCGTGAAGGGCCTGGTCGAGAGTGGCGCCGGGAAACACGGGAACATCTGCCGATCGGATTTCAGCTCCTATCCGGCTCTCGACGGCCAGACGGTATAGGTCGATCGACAGACCATCGCTCAAGTCCATGGCAGAACTGGCGCGCAGCTCTTGCGCCAGGTACCGACCCAAGGTCAAGCGGGGAGAAGGGTAAAGATGCCTGTGAACCGCCGGATCCCGGGTGCTCCAGCGGGCGGTCCTCAGGCGGTCAAAGCCCAGGGCAGACCCCCCGAGGTAGCCTGAAACATAAATAATGTCTCCTGGTTTGGCCCCCCGCCGCCGCAGCGCCCGACCCCGCCGGACCGAACCGAGAACGACGATGTCGGCAGCAAAGCGCTCCCCGGCAGCGAGGTCTCCTCCTGCCAGGGTCACTCCACAGTCCCTCGCCAGCCGAAACAAACCGTCCCAAAACTGATTTTTCCATTTTTCATCAGCCCACCCGGGCAGGCACAGCGATAGCCAGGCATATAACGGCATACCACCCATGGCGGCTATATCACTCAGGCCCCGGGCCAAAACCTTGTGCCCCAGGGCGCGCGCTGGGTGAAACTGGCGATGAAAGTGAGCGCCCTCGACCAACAGATCTGTGGTGATTAACAACTCCTGGTCTGTTCCCGCACAGCCCAAGATTGCGGCGTCATCCCCGATTCCGAGCCGTAACGGCCATGCAACCCCCTGGCCCGCTCGATGGGCTAATGTTACAGCTTTTTGACGAATTTTCTTGACTAGATTTAACTCTTTTTTTTTCAATATCTTACCTGGCATTCCGGAGCCCTCCGGGCTTGACAGAGTAACCGGCGCTTGCTAGATTCCTGGGGTTTCTTGGTTCGCTCTGGCATCGGTAGTCTTCATCGCCTTAGAGGTCTAGAGCGCCCGTGCTTCCCGCCAAGCCGGGTGGCCGCCTTCTGAGCGAGGTTTGAATGAGGAAAAACTACTTTATTGTTGTATTAGCTCACTCCGTCCACGGCCGTATTCACCGTTTGCACGTTCCCCAGCATTTTCTTTACATTATATTGGCCTTCGCTGCCCTGGGCGGGATCACTTGTTTCGGATTTGTCTCGAGCTACGTGCGCATGCTCTTCAAGGTGTCCAACTATAATACCCTGCGCACCGAGAAGGAAGCGCTCAAGAAGAGGTACGAGAACCTACAGTTTGTGGTAAACCAGACCAACACCCAACTGGCGTCGCTCGAAACGCTGGCAAGCGAAGTTTCGATGGCCTACGGCTTGAGGCGCAAGCTGATCGGGGAGGACGACCTGGCTCGCGAGGGCGTGCTGGTACCGAGTTACCAGGCCTCCGTCGAGCAATTTAATTTCCTGCAGAACCTGCCCCTGTTGTCGCCGGGGGATGGCACGGCTTGGCACTGGCTGGACAATACCGTCCCTTCCATCTGGCCCGTGCAGGGCGCCCTGACCGGCCCGTTCGGTAAGCGCATCGATCCGTTTGAGGGGGAAGGCGCGTTCCATGCCGGGGTGGACATCAGCAGCCCTTATGGAAGCCCGGTGGTGGCCACGGCCGACGGCATCGTTTCGATGGCCAGCTTCATGAGCGGCTATGGACGGCTGGTGATTGTGCGGCACGGTCGGAGCAACCTCTCCACTTATTACGCCCATCTGTCGGAGTGTTTCGTGCGTCCCAATCAGGTGGTCCGGCAGGGAGATGTGATCGGCCGGGTAGGACGCTCGGGCCGCACGACTTCGGCGCACTTGCATTATGAAGTGAGGCAGAACTCGACGCCCATAAATCCCCATCGTTACTTGAGGGGACCGGCGCGCCAGGTGGCCCAGTTGCAAGCCAGTCTCTGGCCGAGCCTTTAGCGGCTCGCTTCCCTTCCCAGGCTTTCGAGGGCCGTTTGATCCAGGATCCAGGCCGCGCGGACCGTATCCCTTTTCTGATCGATGACGGCGGAGCCCAGCACCTTCTCCCATTCGCTCGGCGGATTCCTGGCCCGGGCGCCCCGCAGCACGCCGCTGATCAAATCATTCAGCCCTTGAAGCAAGCGGCGTAGTTCCCCGGCCTGCGCTTCCGAGCCGCACATCGCCCGCAACGCCAGTTCCAGCTTTCCTGCACGGTCGGTCAAGGAAAGATAGGCGCGTTGGGAGTTGGCCAAAGCCTTAGTGAACAGGGTCAAGTTGGGTGAGAAAAACGAAGACCGGCCCAGAACGCGGTCGAGGGAGGCCGGCGCCGCGGTCAGCCACAGGAGCGCGGCAGGCTCGTTTTCGGCGACATCCTGCGCTAGAGGCTCCGCTCCCGGCTCGGGCGTGGAGGTGAGCTGAAGCACGGCGTCCGGTTCCGGCGCCGTCGCCAGGGCCAAGACGCCGGGGGACATTAGATAGAAGGAAATCTTGCGTTGTGGGCGGTCGGCGGGGATCCGGCAGGGCCGCTCCAGGCCGCTTCCCAGGCAACTGCCGCCCTGATCGAGGGCATACTGACGCAGGCGGGCCGGGTCGAAGCGGCCCCGGGCGAGGATGTACACCCGGTCGGACAGATAGCAAATTGCCGCCGCATCCAGGTCCCGCTGGTAATCAAATCCGGTTTTGCGAACGAAGGCGGCGTAGTCGGGATCGGGTTCGACGCGCGCGCGCAGCAAGGGAGCCAGGACGGAGGCATGGCGGAGCCGCCCCAGGTCCAGGTAGGCCAGCAGGATGTTTTCGGCCGGAAGGCGCCGAAACAAAGCATGGGGATCTTGTTTTTCTCGCCAGATACGCCAGTAGGCCGCCGCCCCCGCGAGCGCCAGGAAGATCCCCAGCAAGGCGGCGTATCGGCGCCTTTCTGTCAGTGAAATCACTCGTTCAGTATAGCGGGCCGGGGTGCCGCCGGGCGCTTTGCTTGCCGTCCCGTTTGACCAAGCCCGGCGCCCCGTCCTATAATCAGAGAGGCTTCCCGATCTGTGGTGCCTCCCTGATCCTCCCTGCGAGGTGACGAAAAAGGTGGTGTGTGGCCGGGCATTGCGGCCGGCCGCGGGAAGGGATAGAATTGGAGTTTTACCCGCGCTGGCGTAGCTCAGCTGGTAGAGCATCTGATTTGTAATCAGAGGGTCGGGGGTTCAAATCCCTCCGCCAGCTCCACCACCGGGCCGAGGGCGGACGTCGGCGGGCACGGAAGGCCGGCGGGAGTAACTCAATGGCAGAGTCACA
>JACQDG010000015.1 GCA_016201185.1 Acidobacteriota bacterium
ATCGGCTGCCGCGACGCCCTGCCCGTTAGCGTTTGCTGCAAATAAAGCCGGTGCAATCCTCTCAACTTGCAGGCTTCCTGCAGCTACCACGCGACCTTGGTTGGCAACGGTTGTCACGGCCATCCCGGCAGCGGTCCCTTCCGGGATCAGGTAGTTGAGCTGGGACGGAGAGACGTAGAAGAGCGGCGCCAGTCTTTCGGCGCCTGTGCTGTCCCTCATTGTGACAGTCACGCCTGCCAGAGTGGTGGGAAGCGGAATTGAAGTGGCTCCTGCAGCGCTGCCCGACAGCCCCTGCCCGAAACCGCTTACGATGGAATCGCGGGCCACGGGCAGGTTCGTCAAGAAGCTTGCCGCCGAAACCGTCGTAAAAGTGGAAGCCGCGCCTGACACGATTTTGGCGACGAAACCGTCACGCGGGCCTCCAATAGAGCCCTGAGACGCACCTGATGTGATAGGAAAATCACTGGATTCGGTAAACCCTACCAGATAGAAGTTCCCCCCGGCGTCCACAGCTAGATCCCAGCCTTCGTCGCTCCCATTGCCCCCGAGGTAGGAGGAGAATACGAGCGACTTGCCATCGCCTGATAGCTGCATCACAAAGGCGTCGGTAGGGCCGCTCAGAACGCCTTGCAAGCGATCCGGCGTCGTGGGGAAATCGGAAGAGTTAGTCCAACCTGTCAGGCAGGGACGGCCGGCATTGTCCAGGACCAGGGCACGCGGCTCCTCGCTTCCTCGGCCTCCGAAATAAGTGGAGTACACAAGAGCGCTGCCGGCGGGGTCGATCTTCGTCAGGAAAACCTCCTTATCTAGTTCCACGCAGGGGCTTGTGGTGCGGAAGGCCCCTGGCGTAACCGGGAAACTGCAAGAGAGGGTCCATCCTGTCACCACTGCGGCGCCGTCCGGAGCGATGGCGACGCCCCATCCCTCTTCGTCGGCGCCAAGCAGCGTGGAATAAACCGGGGCCGTACCGTCCGCATTGAGTTTCGTGACGAAAACGTCTTCGTCGGAGCCCTGGCGAACCACCTTGTATGCACCGGGGGTAGTGGGAAAATCATTCGAATTGGTCCAGCCGGTAACATAAGCGCTCCCGGACCCGTCCACCGCAATACCCAGGCCCCTCTGGTCAAGGTGGCCCGTGAGGAAAGTGGAGTAGACCAAGGAGCTTCCGTCGGGGCTGAACTTTGTCACAAAAGCGGCTCGGTAAACGTTCTGGTGGGTTTGGAACGCACCCGGGGTCACCGGGAAGTTCCAATTGGCGGCCGTCCACCCCGTCACGTATGCGCTGCCCGCTCCGTCTATCGCAATGGCTAGCCCCGCGTCATTTTCAAAGCCGCCCAGGTAGGTGGAATAGAGCAGTGCGTTGCCAGCGGGGTTCAACTTCAGCACGAAGGCATCGATATTGTAGTTTTTCTGGGGTTGAAAAGCCCCCGGGGTCGTTGGAAAGTTAATCGACCATGTGGAACCGACTACATAGGCGTTTCCGCTCGTGTCCACCGCAATGCCTGCTGCTCCATCGGCCGTGCTTTGGTACCCGACAGCCAGGCCGCCGCCAAAGTATGAGGAGTAGACGACCTGGCCCGCCGGACTAAACTTCGTGATAAAAGCATCGAACCCGTTGAAGGGGTCCGGATCGGCCTGGAACGGGCCAGGAGTAGTGGGGAAATCGATGGATCTTGTTTCTCCCGCTACGTAAAAGTTGCCGCTCGAATCCAGAGCCAAAGCGAGTGCGTTGTCACTGTCCGAACCGCCCAGGTAACTGGAGTAACTCAGCGTCGGGTCGATGATTAGGGGCCGGGTTCGATCAAATTCTGCGATGGCGAAGCTCACCTGTGCGTTTTTCATGACATAGCTTCCCGCTAGCTCGACGCGTTGCCCCTCGACGAATTGGAAGATTCTGGGCCGGGAAAGCCGCAGCTTGCCCAGACGTGTTTCCGCGACCACTTCATGCGAGCCCTCCATCCTCACGGAGTCGGCTCCTTCAAAAGCCAGCCGAATCAGGCCGGAGCTGGCGCCCGGGTTCACGATGAAGTCATATTCCAGAGATCCACGATTGCCGTAATAGACCAGATCGACTCCCGGATAGATTCCCCGGTATTCGACCTTCGTGTAATGAGGAATGTCGGTGCGCCATCGCTTCGGGTCGTTGCCAATGAAGTAATTGCTGGCTCCGCCCGTAGTATGCCGGCCCCCGACAGTCTGCGGCATGTGCGCACCGACCAGCTTCATCCTGATTGACATGCCTTGGTGATCTGCCGGGGCGCTCCGACATTCCGCTTTCAGGCAGCCCGCGAAGGAAGGGCGCCGGCCGCTGACGACCAAAACCGCTTCCGTGTCCGTCAGGAAGACGTTATAAGCGGCCGTCCGGGCCAGGAATCGCACCTGTGGCGCGGCCTGCCCCCAGTTGGGCTCAAAGACCACGAACTGGCGGCTCAAACTCGCCTTTTCCTCTTGTCTCGCTGCCCCCCCAACTTCGCGGCCCAGGGGCGACTTCCAGGACCCTCTTGTTCGCGTTGTTCTGTAGTTTGGCCACGCTGGCGCCAGCACCAGGGTGCAAACCAGCAACGCCGTCAAACAGCCGACGGATGCCTGCCACGTGACAGTGAGTCGACCAGCGCTCCTCATCGGAAGACTCCCGAAGAGCAGCAATCACTCTAGTGGCTGATGAATGATTTCATTATATGGGATATTCACAAGCGACTACAAGAGGTTTTCCGCGGGCTCCTATCTATATCCAGCCGCCGTGGGCTTAATCGGCAAAATTGGATGTGAGGATCGCCGCGACCAGGCCGTCGATCGTGTGTTCGGCTGCCTCTATCGCCACCTCAATGCCCAGCCGGCGGGCGGTGGCCGAAGTGACGGGGCCGATGGAGGCCACGCGGGCGGCCTGGAGGCGGGCGGGGCCGTACAGGGAGTGAAAATTCTCCACCGTCGACGAGCTGGTGAAGACAACCCAGTCGGGGCGCAGGCCATCGGGCCAGTGGGCATCACGGGCGGGCACGGTGCGGTAGGCCTCCACTACCGTGACCCGCGCCCCGCGCTTCTCGAGCTCCTTCGGGATCAGATCCCGCGCCACAGCGGCCCGGGGCAGCAGAATGCGGGCGCCCTCGAGCGGGATTTTCTCGAAGGCCGCCACCACGCTTTCGGCCACGTATTCGGCGGGCATTAAGTCCACTTTCAAGTGCAGGGCGGCCAGCGCTGCCGCGGTGGCCGGGCCGATGGCGCAGATGCGGGCCCGCAGGGCGCGCAGGTCGCGCGGCGAGGCGTCCAGGCGCTGGGTGAAGAAACGGACGCCATTGGCGCTGGTAAAGATTAGCCAGTCGAAGCTCTCCAGACGCGCCAGAGCGAGGTCGAGCGGCTGCCACTCGGCTGGCGGCTCAATCTGGATAGTAGGCAGTTCGACGACTTTCGCGCCCAGCTCGGCCAGCCTCGTCGCAAGCGCCCCGGCCTGCTCGCGGGCGCGCGTCACCACCACCGTCTTTCCGAACAACGGAAGCTTTTCGAACCAGTTCAGCATTTCCCGCAGCCGGACCACCTCGCCGACGATGATCAGCGTGGGCGGCTTGAGACCCGCCTGAGCGATCTTTTCGGCGAGGTCGCCAAGGGTTCCGGTCAAGGTCCTCTGGTCGCGCCGTGTGGCCCAGCGAATGGCGGCCGCCGGGGTATCGGGCGAGCGGCCGGCGGATACCAAGCGCCGGGCAATCTCGCCGAAGCTGACCAGCCCCATGAAGACGACGATCGTTTCCGAAGCGCCCACACGGCTCCAATCGATTTTGTCCACTTCGTGGCCGGTGACGAAGGTGACCGCCGACGTGTGCTCACGATGGGTGAGGGGAATGCCGGCATAGGCCGCGGCGCCCATAGCCGAGCTGACCCCCGGCACCACCTCGAAGGGGATGCCGGCGGCGGCCAGCGCTTCCGCCTCCTCTCCTCCACGGCCGAACAGATATGGATCGCCGCCTTTCAGGCGAACCACGCAGCGGCCGGCGCGCGCCTGCTCGATCAACAGGGCGTTGATCTGGTCCTGGGTGAGCGCGTGCGCAGTACGCTTCTTGCCCACGTAGCGCTTGTCGGCGTCCGGCCGCGCATAAGCCAACAGGGCCGGGGCGGCCAGGTTGTCGTAGAGGATTACGTCCGCGCGGCGGAGGCATTCGAGGCCCCGTACGGTCACCAGCCCGGGATCGCCCGGGCCGGCGCCGACCAGCGCCACCGGATGGAGGATGGGGGACTTGGCATCTCCCGGGGATTTCACGAGGCGTACACCTGGCGGAGGATGCGGTCGGCGCCGCGGCGGAACAGGCTCTCGGCGGTCCGGCGTCCCAACCCGGCCGGATCGGAGGCGGGGCCGTCGAGGGCCACGCGGACCAGCTCCGCGCCGTCGGGAGAGGCTACCACCGCCATGAGCCGCAGGCGATCGCCGGTGAGGCGGGCCCAGCCGGCCACAGGGAGCTGGCAGCCGGCTCCCAGCGCCTCGAGCAGCGCGCGCTCGGCGGAAGTTTCGGCGCGGGCGGTGGGATCATCGAGCGGGGCGAGCAGCCGGCGCGTATCCGCATCATCTGCTCGCGTCTCGATCGCCAGCGCCCCCTGGCCGATGGCCGGGCACATTACCTCCGGATCGAGCCGCTCGGCGATGCGGCCGTCGAGCGAGAGCCGGTCGAGGCCGGCGGCGGCCAGCACGATGGCATCGTAACGGCCTTCGTCGAGCTTCCGCAGGCGCGTATCGACGTTCCCGCGCAGCTCCTCCACCTGCAGGTCCCGGCGCAGGTGGCGTAACTGGGCCGCCCGGCGAAGCGAGCTGGTGCCGACTTTCGCTCCGCAGGATAGCTCTGATAGGCGGCGGCCGGCCAGGGCGTCCCGCGGGTCTTGGCGCGTGGGAACAGCGGCGATGACCAGGCGCGGATCGATCTCAGCCGGCATGTCCTTCAGGCTGTGGACGGCGAGATCGATGCGACCCTCGAGCAACGCCTCCTCGATCTCCTTGATGAACAGTCCTTTCGTGCCGCCCGCCCGCGCCAGCGGCACGTCGGTGATCTTATCACCGCTGGTCTTGATGACGGTGATCTCCGCGCCTGGCAGTTGCGAGGCCACCCAGCGCGCCTGCCACAGGGCCAGTTGTGAGCCGCGCGAGCCAACGGTAGGCCGGTTCATTCTTTCAGATTAAACACCCGCTTGACGACGTTGATGAAATGCAAGCCGTCGGGGTGTGTAGCCAGGCTCTTCAGGTGGCTGATGGGCGTGTGCGCGATTTTGTTGATGATGCCGCGGGTCAAGGCGTCGAGCGCCTGCTGCTGCTCGGGGGTGAGGCCGCCGAGCCGGCCCCGATAGCGCTCGAGCTCGGCGCGCCGGATGCGGTCCAGCTCGGTCTGGAGCGAAACAATGGTCGGGGTGATAGCGTGCGCCTTCAGGCGCTCCATCATGCGTTCGACCTCGGCCTCGACAATGGCTTCGGCCCGCTCGGCCTCGCGCTCCCGCTGGCGCTTGTTGGCATCGGCGACCTGCTGCAGGTCGTCGATGTCGTAGAGAAAGATATTGTCGATCCTGTTGACCTCGGGATCGATGTCGCGGGGCACGGCGATGTCGATCAGGAACATCGGGCGGTTCTTGCGGGCGCCCATCAGCGATTGCGCCTGCTCGCGGGTAATGACAAAGCCCGGAGCCCCCGTGGAGCTGATGACGATGTCCACGTGCGGCAGAAAATCGAAGAGCTGCTCGAAGGGCACGGCGCGGCCCTCGAACCGCACGGCCATCTCGACAGCCCGTTCGTAAGTGCGGTTGACGACCAGCACGGAGGGCGCGCCGGACCGCCGCAGGTGGCGAGCGGCCAGCTCGCCCATCTTGCCGGAGCCTAGAATTAATACCGTGTGCCCGGCCAGCGTGCCGAAGATCTTGCGCGCCAGCTCCACGGCGACGTAGCTGATCGAGACCGCCATCTGCCCGATGCCGGTTTCGCTGCGGACGCGCTTGGCCACGTGAAACGCCCGGTTGACGATTTCTTCGAGCGGCCCGCCCAGCGTCCCGGCCGCCTTGGCCACGCCGTAGGCGTCCTTCACCTGGCCGAGGATCTGCGGCTCCCCGACCACCATCGAGTCGAGGCTGGAGGCGACGCGAAACAGGTGGCGGATGGCGTCGTGCTGGGCATGCTGGTAGAAATAGCGCTCGAACTGCTCCCAGGGCCGGCCGCATTCGTTGGCCAGAAAGGACTGAATCTCGGCCGCGGCGTCGGTTTCGGGCTCGGCCCGCACGGTGAACTCCACGCGGTTGCAGGTGGAAAAGATCAGGGCCTCAGCGATGCCGGGGCGGCCGGCGAGGGCGGACAAGGCGCCGGCCATGGCCGATTCGGGCAGGGCCATCCGCTCGCGCACCTCGATGGGGGCCGTCTTATGGCTCAGGCCGAGGACGAGAAGTTTCATCAACGCTTCACGAACGAGTGGACGCCGCTGTCCACGATCCACGTCAGCGCGGCGCAGCAGAAGCCGACGATGGCGAAGTAGGCCGCCTTGCGCCCGCGCCACCCGATCGTCCAGCGGGTGAAGATCATCAGCAGGTAGATGCCCCAGGTGACGAAGGCCAGGATGATCTTCGGGTCGACCACCCAGCGCGTGCCCCACTCGACAAGGGCCCAGAAAGAGCCCGTGATCAAGCCCAGGGTGATCAAAACAAATCCAATGGCCAGTGTTTTATAGGCCAGGTCGTCCAGGGCGCCCAGCGGGGGCAGACGGTAGTAGAAGGCGCGGGGCTTCCTGGATTTCAACTCCCGCTCCTGGATCAGGTACATCACCGCGGCCACGCAGGTTACAAACAAAGCCGCGTAGCCCAGCAGGGCCAGCACTACGTGGACAAACAGCCAGGAACTGCGTAGCACCGGGCTCGACCAGGGCTCGACCGGGTGCCCCAGGCTGGCGATCAGGGTGCAGACGAAAACAATGGGAAAGATAAAGACGGCCAGGCTCTCGTACTTGTATCGCCAATATACAGCCAGGAACAGCAGGGTGATCAGCAGGCCGACCACGGAAGCGGACTGGTGGATGTTGGCGACGGGGAACCGCCCGAGCGCAAAGCCCTCCTCGACGATCGAGACAAGCTGGAAGACCGCCGCCACGCAGAAGGAGGCCAGGGCCACGCCCAAGAGCCGCTGCCGCCGCCGGATCACGGTGAGCAGGGCGTGCCACAGTCCGAGGGAATAAAGCGCCAGGGCGACCCGGAGCCAGAAAACGCTGGTTTGGCCCATGTAGCCATTATACCGGCAGAAGGAAGCTATTCTGCGCGGTTGCGGCGCGACGGATTACGGCGCGCGAGAATGTCCGCCCCCCCGTGTTAAGATGGCAACTGCACCGCTCAAAGATCCGCCAAGAAAGTGACGCCCGTGGACGCCGCTTCCCCGCTGCACGTTCGCCTCCAGCAGTACGAAGGTCCGCTCGACTTGCTGCTGGACCTGATCCGCCGCCAGCAAATCGACATCTACGACATCCCCATTGCCCAGATCACCGCGCAATACCTAGATTACATGCGGCAAGCCGAGGCGCTGAACATCGACCTGGGCGGCGAGTTCGTGCTGCTGGCGGCCACTCTGATTCAGATTAAGTCGCGGATGCTGCTGCCGGCCGAGCCGGTCCTGCCGGGCGAGACCCTGGAGGACCCGCGCGCCGAGCTGGTTGAGCGGCTGCTCGAGCACGAGAAATTCAAGAACGCTGCCCAGATGCTCCACCAGAAGCAGATGATCGAGGAAAACGTGTGGTCCCATCCGCAGATCGGCGTTTTTCTGGAGGACGGCGGCGAGCCGGGCCTGGCCGTGACGCTGTTCGACCTGGTGCGGACTTTCGAGCAGATCCTGGACCGCGCCAAGAACCGGCCGCAGTATAAGGTGGCAGGGGAAGCAATCACGGTGGCCCAGCAGATTCGTTACCTGAAGAACATTCTGCTCTCCCAGGACGGCCCGGTGGTGCTGCAAGAGCTCTTCGAGCGGCAGGAAGGGCGGGGGCCGCTCGTGGCGCTGTTCCTGGCCGTGCTGGAGCTCGTGCGGATGCAGGCCATCCTGCTGCGGCAGAAGGCGGCTTTCGGCGAGATCATCGTTAAGAAGCACAAGATGTTCGACGTGATATTCAGCAGCGAGGAGCCGATCCTGGCGGTGGATGAAGGATATGTCTGAGTTTCCGGCAGAGAGCATACGAGTGCCGTCCACGCAGGAGGCGGAGGCGCAGGCGAACCGGGAGCGGCGCGAGCGCCGGGCGGTGCTGGAGGCCATTCTCTACGTTACCGAGGACCCGCTCACTATCGAGCAGTTGGCGTTGGGTCTCGAGTGGCCCAAGGCCGAGGTGGAAGAATTGCTCGCCGCGCTCGAAGCCGAGCACCAGCGGCCCGAGCGGGGCGTGGAGGTGCGGGCGGTGGCGGGCGGCTACCGGATCGCCACCAAGCCGGAGCACCACGAAGCCGTCCGGCTGTTTGTCAAGTTCTTAAAGCCGCCCCTGAAGCTCTCGCTGCCGGCGCTGGAGACCCTGGCGGTGATCGCTTACAAGCAGCCGATCACCCTGCCCGAGATCCAGGAGATCCGCGGCGTCCATGCCGCCGGCGTCATCCGCACGCTACTCGACCGCAAGCTCATCACCACGGCCGGCCGCAAGGCAGTGGTGGGCCGCCCCATTCTCTACAAGACAACGCGGGAATTTCTCCTGCAGTTCGGGCTAAATGAGCTGAACGAGTTGCCCACATTGAAGGAATTCGAGGAGCTGAGCCGGGCCGCGCTGGGCGAGGCGGAGGCCGCGGCGGCCCCCGCGGCCGGGCCGGAACGAATGGCCCAAGACTGATGCCCGAGCGCCTGCAAAAAATCATCTCCCGCGCCGGGCTGACTTCGCGACGCAAGGCCGAAGAGCTCATCCTGGAGGGCCGGGTCCAGGTCAACGGGCAAGTCGTGACCGAGCTGGGCACAAAGGCCGATCCGCAGAAAGATCATATCAGGGTGGATGGCAAGCTCCTGCGGCCGCCCACGGCGTTCGTCTATCTCTTGCTTAACAAACCG
This sequence comes from Acidobacteriota bacterium, assembly GCA_016201185.1. Lineage (GTDB taxonomy): Bacteria > Acidobacteriota > Terriglobia > Bryobacterales > JACQDG01 > JACQDG01. Next base: position 9,011 of record JACQDG010000015.1, read on the forward strand.
AAAGGTTGTGTGACGACCTTGTCAGACCCCGAGCGGCGCCAGACCGTGATGGAGTTTCTGCGGGGGGTAAAGCACCGTGTCTACCCGGTCGGCCGGCTCGACTACCACAGCGAAGGGGCGCTGCTTCTCACCAACGACGGCGAATTCGCCAATGCCATTCTGACAGGCGGCCCCCGGGTCCCAAAGACGTATTTGGTCAAGATCAACGGGAACCCCGACGAAGAGGCCCTGCGAAAGTTCCGCGAAGGAATCCTGCTGGACGGCCGGCGGACGGCGCCGGCGCGCATCCGCCGCGTCGTTCCCGGGGCCAATCCCTGGTTCGAGGTGACGCTGGTGGAGGGCCGGCAAAACCAGATCCGCCGCATGTTCGGACGCCTGGGCTTCCTGGTGGAAAAGCTGAAGCGGGTGCAGATTGGTTTTTTGAAGCTGGGAGCGCTCAAGCCGGGGGATTTTCGGTCCTTGACCGAACAGGAGGTGGAGCGCTTCCGACGCCTGGCGGTGAGGCGCCCGGCCGCCTAAGCCCGCTTTCCCCGCCCATGATGCGCACCGAGGAAATCCGCGAGTTGCTGCGCACGGCCAAAACGATTGCCGTGGTGGGGCTCTCGGACAAACCGTTCCGGCCGAGCCACGGTGTCTCGGCCTACATGCAGAGCCACGGCTACCGGATCATCCCCGTCAACCCGAACCTCACCGAGGTGCTGGGGGAGAAGGCCTACCCAAGTTTGGAGGACATCCCCGGGCATATAGATATTGCCAATATCTTTCGCCGGCCCGACGCCGTTCCGCCGGTGGTGGAGGCGGCGATCCGGATCGGGGCCCGGGCGGTGTGGATGCAGGAAGGCGTCATTCATCAGCAAGCGGCGGAAAGGGCCGCGGCCGCCGGCCTGACTGTCATCATAGACCGCTGCATTCTAAAGGAGCACCGCAAGCACTTCCGGTGAAAACCTCCACCCCGCCGCGCAGCGCCTACCGCCCTCGCGGCGGGGCCGAGACCCGTTCGATGAACAGATCAATGAAGCGGCGAACACTCACCTCCCGAGCCACCTGGGTGGAAGCTCGCGTGTCCTTCGGCAGGCGGTCTGCTGGGGTGAACAGGGTCAAGCCGTAGGTCAGCGGGCTGGAGATTTCGACTTCTACCTTCCCCAATTGAGTTTCGACTAGCGCCGGCTCGAGGGCCGCCGCCACGGCCAGCGGGTCGTGCAGGATCGGGTACTGATCGGGATGGTTATCCTGCCAGAGCCCGATCAGCCTCACCAGGAAACGGGAGGCTTGGTTTTGGGCGGCGCGCAGGCGGTCTAGATCGGCGCCTTCGAGCTGGCAGCGCATCGTCACGTCGAGGCCGATGGCGGTGATCGGCACGCCAGAGGAGAACACGATCGCCGCCGCCACGCGGTCCCGCCGGATGTTGTATTCGGGCACAGACCGATTGAAGACCCCGCCCATCA
>JACQDG010000289.1 GCA_016201185.1 Acidobacteriota bacterium
ATGTCCTCGCGGTGGCATGTCGAGGCCTTTCTGAAACGGGCGCAAGCGTTTCTGGACTATAGCGAAGCCGATCTCGACAGCGACGTTGCTGCCATTCGAAACGCTGGACGGGGATGATTGTAGTCGCCGACGCTTCGCCCATTTGTTACCTCCTGTTGATCGGCTATCCGGACGTACTTCCCGCACTATTCGGACGCGTGCTTATTCCGCCTGCCGTGCTGAGCGAACTTGCGGCCGAAGGAGCGCCGCCCTTGGTGAAAGCCTGGGCCGGCCGCCCGGCTGGCTTTCCGTTGGAGCTTTGACGAATCCTTCAGGCTCTGGCCTGGAACAACTGCATCCCGGCGAACGCGAAGCAATTCTACTGGCGGAACAATCCAGGGCCCACTTGATCGTTCTGGATGAGAAAGCAGCACGAAGGCTGGCGGCAGATCGCGGGCTTAGCGTAATTGGGCTGCTGGGCATTCTAGCGCAGGCATCGGCTCGCGGTCTTCTCGATCTGCCAACGGTCGTCGAGCGCTTGAGGGGAACCACGTTTCGCGCCTCCCCTCGAGTACTCAAGTTGCTGTTGGACCGGTATAGCACCAGCAGCCAATAGATCCGGCTATCCGTTCACTTCCCGGATGCTCGAGCCGGGCGAGGAGCCTAGGCCACTCCTCAAAATCCTTCATTGCTGTCGAACCGCGGAGGCTGAGTAGAGCGTCGACATTAATTCGGTCGATTGGCTCGTACCAATTGTGGCCCTGACCCTCGGTCCTTGTCTCGTGGCCGAAGCACCTGGCGGGTGAAATCCTTGTAGCTCTGGACACAGGTTTGGCTGCCTTCGGCCCGCCCCCCGAAGCCGGGGTGGACGATCACCATGTCCGGATGAAAATACTCCGCCAGTTCCTCCGGGCGGCCGTTCAGCCAGGCTCTGTTTATTTTTTCAAGGACCTGCCGGATTTCTTTCACTTGCCCCGGCGCTCCTCAACCATGGCCTTCAGCGACTCGAGCTCGTCGCGCAGCTTCTTTGCGCGCCGGCCCAGGCTCACCACGTAAAGCAGGTGGATCACCCAGGCGCAGGAGAACCCAATCCACAGCCACTTCAGGGTTTCTTCCATCGATTGCCGCCTTTCTTCTACGCCGAGTGCACCAGCCGGCGCAGGCCCTCGGTCTCGTGCCGTAGCCGCTCCACCCGCCGCCGGATCTGTAGCAGGCACAGATACAGAACCAGCATCGCCAGTAAGCAAAAATACAGCACCAGGCACATTTGGGGGTCCAGGGTTCCCTCGGTCGAGAACATCACCGGCTGCGGATGCTGCGTCCGCCACCACCGGATCGACATGTAGACGATGGGCACGTCTACGAAAGCAAAAATGGAGAATACCGCCGCGACCACCCCGCGCAGCCCCGGCTCATCGACCGAACGGCGCAGAATCAGGTAGCCCACGTACATCAGCCACAGCACGAAAGCCGAGGTGAGCCGGGCGTCCCAGGTCCACCACACCCCCCAGATGGGCTTGGCCCAGACCGAGCCCGTGACCAGGTTGACGCTGGTAAAGATCACGCCGATCTCGTTCGAGGAGACCGCCAGCTCGTCGAAGCGGAAGTCCCGGCTCATCAGGAAGCGGATGCCCGCCACCATGCCCACCAGAAACGCCACCACCGCCGTAAAGAACGACGGCACGTGAAAATAAAAGATGCGCTGCACGTGCCCCATCGTTTTCTCGGTGGGCGCCCACACGAAAGCCAGATACAGCGCCGCCACCAGCATCGCCGCGGTCAGGACCGGCAGCACCCACTCGGATCTGCTTTTCATACTCACCCCACCAGCAACGTCTCCACCAGCGCCACTCCAAGCAAGGTGAAGATCAGGTCAAAGCCGACCAGCAGCCGCAGCCACAGAAGCTCCGGAGCGATCGGCTGGCCGGAAAACAGGGCCGTGGTCAATTGCACCGAAGCCATCAGGGCGGGCACCGTCACCGGGAAAACCAGCAGCGGCAGCATCAGCTCGCGCAGCCGCACATTTACCGTCAGCGCGCTGAAAACGGTCCCGATCACCGTAAAGCCCCAGGTTCCCAACACGAATACCACGAGCAGCCAGCCGAAATTCACCTGCCATCGGACATTGTAGAAGATGCCGAACACCGGCAGGCAAGCCAGTTCCAGCACCAGCAGCAGCAGGGCGTTAGCCAAGGCTTTGCCGAGGAAGATGGCCGCCCCGGGCACCGGCGCCGCCACCAGGGCGTCCAGGCAGTCGTTGGAAGTCTCCCGCGCGAAGCTGCGGTTCAACACCAGCACGCCGGCGAAGCTGAACACCAGCCACAGCAGGCCGCCAGACATCTCCCGCGTCTCCTCGCCCGAAGGATCGAAGGTGAAGCTGAACAGCAGCAGCACCACCAGGGCGAAGGAGAACGCAGCATTAATCACCTCCCGGTTGCGCCGCTCGACACGCAGGTCCTTGAGGGCAATGGCGAACGCCGCGCGAAGGACGTTCATCCGGCGTTCTGCTCCGTAAATTGGCGGTAAAAATCTTCGGGAGGCGCCTGCAATTCCGGCGTGTTGGGGCCGCGGAAGGCGAGCCTGCCGCGGTCGAGCACGGCCACGTCGGTGGCCAGGGCCAGGGCTTCGCGCAACTGGTGGGTACTGATAATGACAGTATGCCCTCCCGCGTGGGCCTGCTCCACCAGGCCCGAGAGCAGCGCCGCAGCCCGGTCGTCCAGGGCGGTGAAGGGCTCGTCGAGCAGCAGGATGTCCGGGTCGTGAAAAAAGGCCCGGGCGATGGCCAGCCGCTGCCGCATGCCCCGGGAGAACTCTCGCGCCGGGCTGTGGCGCACCCTGGTGAGGCCCGTCGATTCGAGCCAGCGGTCAATTTGCGGCTGGGGTTTGGGGATGCCGTACAGGCCGGCGAAGAATTCCAGGTTTTCCTGGGCCGTCAGATCGTCGTAGACCCAGATGCCGTGGCCGATGATGCCCAGGCGCGCCCGCGCGCTCGACTGGCGCAGGCTCCAGCCCCCCACCGTAACGGAGCCTCGCGAAGGACTCGACAAGGCCGCCAGCATCCGCAGCAGGGTCGTCTTGCCCGCGCCGTTGCGGCCAAGCAAGGCCAGGGTCGTTCCCGCCGCCACCTCCAGGTCGATCTCACGCAGCGCCGCGAAGTCGCCGAAAAATTTCCAGACCCCGCGTGCGGCGATCAGAGGCTCCTTGCTCATGCTTTCTTCTTGCCGCGCGGGCGCTCCGGCTTCTGGGGCTGCACCTGTTGCCCCGAGGCGCTGTACAACCCGTAGAAGCCCAGACCCAGGATGGCAGCCGCAAAAGTGACAATCCACCACACCTGCTTCTCGACGGCGGCGGGGATCTGCTCCAGCGTCTGACCTCCCTGGCCGTCCTCCCCCTGCTGTTCGCGCGTCAGCCGGCCTTCGCCGTTGATGGTCAACCGGAAGGCGCTTCCATCGCTAATGCCGAAGATCGCGGCTTTGGTCTGCGGCTCTTCGCCAAGGGGCTCCAGGCCCTCGCCCGAGACTGTCACGCCGATGGGAGCGGCCAGTCGCGTCCTCGCTTCCGGGTAAAGCGTCCGGCCGGTAAACTCCATCCCCTGCTGATAGGGAACCAGGTAAGTCAGGTCGATCCGGCTCTCTCCCGGCTTGATTGGGAACGTGAGTTTGTAGATGTCCGGCTGGTCCGTTTTCGTGGCGGTCTCCCGCAACGGCATCCCGCCGGGCCCGGTGGCGTTCACCTGCACCACCCCTTTCGCCCCGGCGGGCAAGTAGAACTGTAACGTACCGCTGCTGGCGTTTACGTAAGTCACGGGCGGCTGGCTCTTATTGCGGAACAGAAAGCTCTCGTTGACGATCATCTCCTGCCCGGAAGGCTCGAGCAGCATGATGTGCTGTTCCGGGCCCTTGGAGCCGGTCTTGGCCGAAGCATAAACCGTGAGGCGCACGTCGCCCGTTCGCGTGCCGGGCGGAATCATCTGGTTGTAAGTGACCCCTTCGTACTCGGCGCGCAGCAGGACCGGGGCGGGCCGGGTGTCGGCCCCGACGATGTTCTGCGCAAAATGAAACTTGCCCTCGGCGTCGCTGCGAGTGCTGCCCGCCGGCATCATGCCCTGCTCGAGCTTCACCAGTGTGATAGTGACGCCGGCTTGCTCCCGTCCCGTCGTGCCGTTCCACACCACGCCGTCCACCGCGGCCCAGGCCGTCGCGGCGACAAGCAGGCCGCCGAAAAGATAGCCGCGAATGAACGCGAATAAACGCGAATGAATCATGATGCTGACGGCATCGCTTGCCCGCACTCCCCGCAGAATTTCATGGGCTGAAAGAATTCGGTGGAGCACCGGGGGCAGACAGCAACAGGACGAGGCTTGGCCGGCCCGGGAGCCGTAGCTGGGGCGGCAGGGGTCGGTACGGCATTCTCCGCCTTTCCCTGCAGCTTCTCCATTTCCGCCAGCACGACCGCAAGCTGCCGCTGCAAGTCTAGCTTTGTTTCCGCATAATCCGTGTCGGAGAGCTTGCCCATGCGGTACTCGAACTGTAAATCGCGGAGGCTGTCGTAAATCGCCTTCTTGCGCTCTTCGAGGTGGGCCGTCGGAGAAGGAGGGACGGCTTCCGGCAGGTCTTTCTGGCGGATCGCGAGCGTGAAAACGACAACCGCGACAATGAGAATGGCGGCTAAGGCAAAAGCCATGAATCTGCCTGGCAGCTCCTACTCCAGGTCGGCCAGTTCTTTCTCCATCTGGTCGCGGAACTTCTCGACCAGGGCGCCGCTGGCGGCGGGGGCGCCGCCCAGGGCGGGCCGGGGCCTTCTCCAGCGGATCAATATGTAGCGGACAGCGATCAGCCCCACCACCAGGCCGATGAACGGCATCAACCATCCCACCAGGTTAAAGCCTTCGGCCGGCGGCGCGGCCAGCACGAGCGTGCCGTATTTCTCCTTCAGCTTGCCCAGGATAGAGGCTTCGTCGGCTCCCGCCCCTAGATCGGCGCTGATCTGCGCATCCACCTCGCTCTTGAAGTGGCAGTTCAGCATGTTGCAGGAGCCGACCGTGTAGCTGCAGCCGCACTGGCACTTCAGCTTCTCCCCGATGGCGCGCAGCCGGACGTGCATCTTGTCCCCGGTGCTCACCGTTTGCGCCGAGAGGACCAGGGCGAGCAGAAACAGGATGCTAGCTTTGTGCCAGGACTTCATGTTTCTTTGTGGTGCCCAACACCTGGGTGCGGGCGTAGGCCAGCTTCACCTTGCTCGGAACCAGGGCAATCAATGTGCCGCCGATGACCACCAACGTCCCCAGCCACACCCAATTCACCAGCGGGTTGACGAAAACCTGGATTACCGGCTTCTGCCCTTCGTTCGACATGCCGGCGAAGACCACGTAGACGTCCTCTTTCAGCCGCGGCCGGATCGCCACCTCGGAAGTCGGCTGCTCGCTGGCGTGATAGAAGCGGCGTTCCGGGTGCATGGTCTGGAGCAGTTCTCCATTATTGGAAACTTCGATGGTGGCCACGCTGCTCGCGTAGTTCCGGTTGTCGGTCTGCTTCAGGTCCGTGAGCCGGAACGAATAGGCGGCCACCTTCAAAGTGTCGCCCAGGTTCATCTCCTGCTGGGCCTCGGAGGTAAACACGGCTCCGGTGAAGCCGATGAACATGAACACGATGCCCATGTGGATAATGTAGCCGCCGTAGCGCCGCGTGTTGCGGTGGGTGAGCTCTGCGGCGCAAACCACCAGCGACCCTCCGCCCTTAGCCTGGATGGCCCGCGCTCCCTTGTAGAACTCGGCCAGAATGGTCAGCCCTACAAAGCAGCTCAGCATGAAGGCCATCAGCGCATAGAAGTTTCGCGTTACGGTGGCCAGCAGGGCAGCGCCTAGCGCCAGGGAGACGACCGAGGGCCACAGAAAATTCCGCTTCAGGCTTTCGACCGACGTCCGCCGCCAGGCAAACAGCGGCCCTACCCCGGTCAGAAACAGCAGGAAGAGCCCGATCGGCACGTTCACCTTGTTGAAGAACGGCGCCCCCACGCTGATCTTCTCTCCTGTCACCGCCTCGCTGAGCACGGGGAACAGCGTCCCCCACAGCACCGCGAAACAGGAAGCCAGCAGGAGCAGGTTGTTGAAGAGGAAGCTCGACTCCCGCGAAACCAGCGACTCGAGCTGGTTCTCGCTCTTCAGGAAATCGAGCCGGTTCAGGATCAAGTAGACCGTGGCGGCGATTCCCAGCGCAAGGAACACCACGAAGTATTTGCCGATGGGCGATTGGGCGAAGGCATGAACGGAGCTGACCACGCCGCTGCGGGTCAGAAACGTGCCGAAGATGCACAGGAAGAAGGTGGCCGAGATCAGCACGATGTTCCACACCTTCATCATGCCCTTCTTCTCCTGCATCATCACCGAGTGCAAGTAGGCCGTGGCCGTGATCCAAGGCAGCAGCGAGGCGTTTTCCACCGGGTCCCAGGCCCAGTAGCCGCCCCATCCCAGCACGGCATAGGCCCACCGCGCCCCGAGCATGATGCCGCAGGTCTGGAACAGCCACGTCACCATGGTCCAGATGCGCGTGGTGGCGATCCAGGCTTCGCCCTTCTGCTTGGTGATGAGAGAGGCCGCGGCAAATGCAAACGGGACGCAGAAGCCTACATAGCCCAGGTAAAGGAAGGGCGGGTGAATGACCATGGCCGGGTACTGCAGTAGCGGGTTCAGTCCCCGGCCGTCCGGCACCGCCGTGATCTCCCCGCCCGCCGCCAGCACCTGGAAGGGGTTGGCCACGAAATTCACCAGGATCAGGAAGAAGCACTGCACCGTGACCAGGATGGTGATCACGTAAGGCATCATGTCGCGGTGCTTGCGACGGTTGGTGTAGACCGCGACGACCGCATAGGTTGACAGGATCCACAGCCAGAACAGCAGCGAGCCTTCCTGTCCGCCCCACCACGCGGCAAACTTATACACGGCGGGCAAATCGCGGTTGCTGTGGGCCGCTACGAAACTGAGCCGGAAATCATTCTGGAAGAGCAGGTAGACCAGCGTGCCGGCCGCGGTCGTAACCAACGCCCACAGTGCGATCACGGCCCGCTCGGCGCTCACTGCCAGATAAGCCCGGTCCTTCCATTTCCCCACCAGGGCGGCTAGAACGGTGTAGATGGCGAAACAGAAAGCAAACAACAGCGCCAGCGATCCGAGGTTTTCCATAAATCTCCCGGAGGGGTCCGGCCCGACTCACGTTGCTCTGGAGGTCGGCTGCGGAGCACCCGGCTTGGCCTCGTACTTGGAGGCGCATTTGGCTTGAATCTTTTTAGCTTCGAAGACCCCGTCCGGCCCTAGACGGCCGTCAGCCAGGGCTTGCGCGTTGTCCCGGAACGTGTCGGGCAGCGGGTCCCGGCCCGTGTAGACCACTTTCAGGGTCCGGTTTTCCTGCCGCAGCACGAACTGGACCCGGTCCGCCGAGCGCACGATCGAGCCTGGCTGGACATCCCCGGCCACGCGCAGCCGACGCTCCGCGGTCTTACCCTGCATGCCCTCGAGCTCAGCGATGGTGATGTAATAGGTCTTGCTTTCGCTAATCCCGGCCAGAGCCAGCCATG
>JACQDG010000290.1 GCA_016201185.1 Acidobacteriota bacterium
CTCCATCAAGAGGAAACCGCCCTCAGAATGTCTCATTCTACACCACACTCTCCCGCATGGCTCTCATTGCGCCATCGACGGAAACCCATTTAGCGCTACCTGCCACAAGCTCCCCATAAGGGCTAATTCTCCCGGGCTAAGCTACATACTTTCCTGTCTATAGGTACAGAGGCTATCGTATGATCGGTTAACTGATTTCCATAAGAATGTCAAACACGAATTTCACTGGTACCCCATTTTATCCACATGTTTAAGTGCTTTGTTTTCAATTAGATATAAGAATTTCCCTGTGGGAAAGCTGTCAATAAAACGTGTTAGACGATAAATGTTCTTTCCGCAAACATCCCCAAGGTCGGCGAGTGGGGCTAGGCCGCCGTTCTAGGCGACTGGTACGGAGCGACCCTGATCATCACTTCTTGACGTATTTCTTCAACGCCTGCGGGTCGACTTCCGCCCCGTACACGTTGCCTCCCGCATCCGCCGCGACGCATTCCGCCCCGCTCGTCGCGGAGTGGTCCGGGTCCGGTTCAGGGTCTGGAATGAACGCCATCACCGAGCCGTCTTTGGCGCTTCCGATTCTGATGCCCCTCTTCCAACCGGGGTGCCGGCGCGTATTCGACTCGGAGTCGGCTACATAAATAACGTCGTTCTTATCGATGAAAATCCCGCTCGGCCGGCTGAATTGCGTCCACTGCTCGAGAAAATTTCCGTCCTGGTCGAAGATCTGGATCCGATTGTTCTCGCGGTCGCCGACGAAGAGCCGTCCTCTGGAATCCAGGGCGAGGGCGTGGGGCGTGTTGAACTCGCCGGCGGCCGACCCCTTCTTTCCCCACGCTTTGATGAACTTCCCGTCCTTCGAGAACTTCACGATACGCATGTTCGAATTCCCATAATGTCCGTCCGCGACAAAGATGTCGCCATTCGGAGCGACCACGACATCGGACGGCTGATTGAAGGTGTCCGGGCCGTCCCCGGCGACTCCTGCCTTCCCGAGCGTCATTAAGACCTTTCCATCCGGACTGAATTTGATGACCTGGTGACCCTTTCCGTCTCTTCCCTGGCCGTCGGTCACCCACACGTTTCCGTCCGGGTCCACACAGATGCCGTGAGGAAACACGAACATCTCCGCGCCAAAGCTCTTCAGCAGCTTGCCCGACGGATCAAATTTGAGGATTGGCGCTTCGGTTCGACCGGCGCAGGTGTTTCTGCCACATCTCTCACCCACCCATATGTTGCCGTCGCGATCCACATCTACCGCGCTTGTCGATCCCCACGTCCTCCCCTCCGGGAGCTTCGCCCAGTTCTCGACGGTGCGGTAGGGATTGGGTTGGGAATTGGGTTGGGCGTATGCCCTCCCTCCAGACATTGCGGTCACCGCGACGATGGCTACCGCAAGCGTGAATCTCACTCGACCTGCATGTGGCATCACAGCTCCTCCTTGGAAATTCGCGTATAGACACGTGCCCTCGATTGTACCGTTTCGCCTCAATTGATTCACAAGCACTTAGCATGGGGGCATGAAAAACTGGCGCGGACACCACGGCGCCCAGAGAGGTTGGGGTTCCCATTGGACGCCGGAAGAGCCCTTCCATGTCCTTTTCAGCACCCCCCTAGGCGAGCGCCGTTCTTACGTATTCGAAGCACTTCCGGACTTCTTCGGTGGATGAACCTTTGCCGTCGTATTCGTACTCGATGAAAGCAGGAATAGGGAAGTGCTTGGTCTTGATCAACTGGAGAACCTCCTTGATGGGCGTATCGCCTTGCCCGAATGGCGTGTTGGGGCCGTCGTTCTTCTTGCGGTCCTTAACATGTATGTTGGTTATCCAGTCATGGTGATCTCGGATATAAGCAACCGGATCGTAGCCGGCGGCCGTGAAATGGCCGATATCAAGATTGACGCGGTAGTAATCCGACATGGCAACAGCTTTTGCGAAGCTTTCCGGCGTTGCAAACTGATTGGGGTCGGCGAGGTTCGAATGGCCGTGCATGGCGACGATCACTTGATGCTTCTTAACAAGGGGCGCCATGCGCTGCGCCAAAGTCAGCGTGGCCGATGTCGTCATAACCTTCGCGCCGAGAGCCCGGGTCATCTCCAAGCCGCGCTCGATCTCTCGATCGGTGCAGTCGTCTTTCAGGATGTAGTAAAAGGCGAAGACCTCGATTCCCGCGGCATCGAATTTCTTCCGGATGCGTGTGAAGTGATCTAGTGAAACGTTCAAGCGCCATCGGCGGATCTTCTCGCGCGTCGCTGCCTCGGCCGCCGTTGGCTTTTGGCCTGCCGGTGGTCTCCCATAAAGGGAGGCCTGGGACGGCTTCCCGCTCGTTGTGACTGCCCAGGGCGCATCAGCGGAAAACGATGGCGGTTCGACCTCGGGCTCGAAGATTTCGCACTCGCCCAGGCCGATCTCCGTCATCGCTTGGATGATTCCGTCAATGGGGTCGCCGGGCTCCCTGAGCAGGTTACGGAAGCCGTACGTCTGCACCCCAATCCGGACTCCTTCTACGGTGGAGTTGATCTGGCCGAACCCCAGCGAGAAAGGGACACCAGCCAAAGCGATCTTCCCGAAGCGCCGTCGCGAATACACCAGTTTTGCCGTTTTGGTCATTGACACATTATGGCTCTGTTCCACTGCCAGTTCCTGCAGGGGGCCGTTGATGGGCGGGGGAATGCCCGGGCCGCGCGGGTTTGAAAGCTTGGGCCAAAAGAGTCAAGTGCTTGATTTCATTGGGGAAAATTGGCTTTGTTTTGCAAAAAACATTTTGCGTGCGCCCCCTCCCCGAGCAAACGTTGTGGGCCTCCTGCTTCTATGATCCCATGGAGGGCAAGGGGAACTGTGCGCCTCCGTTCCAGAAGCTGCGTAGTTTGGACAATATAGCCGCCTCAACACCGGTGGCGTATGATGGGGTTACCCCTGGAGGTGACCTACCACGCCGATCTGATTGCCATGATGCGGCTATTCAAGGATACGTTTGGAGTGATCGTAGGACAAACGCCTCCACTCTCCGTCGAGTGTATCTACACTATCAAGAGAGATGTCAGCCCCAATGTGGATTGCAATAAATCAGCAGATAAACTTAAGAAGAGGATCACGCATTATTTTCAACAGGCACAATCAGATTTTACGTTCATAAATGGAACTGGCCTTTGGAAGCAAGTGCAACCCTTCGGTGCTCGCGAGAAGTGACCCACCGCTGCTTTGCAAGATTGACCCAAGCGGTCTGTAGCTGCGCGTCGAGAAGGACCGCACTACCTTCCAGACTGGATTGTGATAGCATCGGCCAGTCGTAGTCCCAGACGAAATGCCGGGCCAAATGACGGGTCGTTAGCGATGACCAGGCCACACGTAAGTGGGATGACGCTGGAGAGAAGCCATGCATGTTGACGTGATTGACCCAAAGAAGACCGCGATGATCGTGGTCGATATGCAAAACGACTTTGTGGCGTCGGGCGCGGCTATGGAAACGCCCGCGGCACGTCAAATCGTCCCCAAAATAGCCGAGGCGTTGAGGGTGTGCCGCGATGTTGGGATCAAGATTATCTACACGGCGCATGTGCACCGCCGCGACGGCTGCGACATGGGATTGTTTGATGACCTTCATCCGCCGATCGCGAACCGCGATGCGTTGGTCGATGGCACACCGGGTGTGGAGATCTACGCTGATTTGACCCCAGCAGCCGGTGAGCACGTGATCAAGAAACATCGTTACAGCGGATTCTTTGGCACCGACCTGGACATTATCCTGCGGGAGTGGGGTGTCGATACAGTGATAATATCGGGAACGACGACGGAGAATTGCTGCCACGCGACGGCACGAGACGCGATGTTTCGCAATTACCGGGTCGTTTTTCTATCCGACGCTACAGCAACTTATGACTATCCAGATCGGGGATTTGGCTCGATGCCGGCAGCCGAAGTCCACCACGCGGCAATTGTGATCCTGGCGGCGTCAACTGCCCACGTAATGTCGGTCGACGACATGAAAAACCGGATATCGAGCCATTCAGCGACTGTCGCGGGCGCCGCGACGCACTAACAACAAATTCCTCCTGCTTCTATGATCCCATGGAGGGCAAGGGGAACTGTGCGCCTCCGTTTCAGAAGCTGCCTAGTTTGCCATTGTAGAGGCGCCGAATGCTAAGCTGATCGCGGAGGTCAGATGAACAGACGGGACCTTTTTCGCTCCACCCTGCTGGGCGGAGGGCTCCTCGCCTTGCGATCAACGGCCGAGGGACAGGCCGTGACGCCGGGCCAGGTGGCCGACAGCCGCGTACATCCCCATGAGAAGCCGCCGGATCTGACGTCCCCGGATTGGAAGCCCGTGTTTTTCGACGCGCATCAGAACGAGACGCTGATCGCTCTCTCCGACCGCATCCTCCCCGAGACGAACACGCCGGGGGCTAAGGCCGCTCAGGCGAACCGATTCCTCGACCTCGTGCTTTCCGCGGAGGAGCCTGGCACGCAGCGAGAGTTCCTGAGCGGGCTCTCTTATATTGACGGCGAGAGCCAGAGCCGCTATCGCCAGCCGTTCGTGGATCTTCCCATGGAACTCCAGGACGAGTTGATCGCCTTTCTCGCCTTTGAGCGAGGTCCGGGCCGATGGACCGGGGAGGGGCCGGAAGAGTTCGCCGGACACAGGCATTTCGAAAACCTCAAGGGATGGATCAGTTGGGCGTTCTATTCCTCTGAGATTGGCATGCGTGCGCTCGGCTGGAACGGCAATATGATCGCGGGCGAGTTTACAGGCTGCCCCCATCCCAGCGCTGAGCACGGCCGGGAGCAATGACCATGGCACAGAACGCACCCTCCCAAGTCTTTGATGCCGTCGTTGTCGGCTCCGGCGCCACGGGAGGCTGGGCGGCCAAGCGTCTTTCGGAGGCCGGTCTCAAGGTCGCCCTGCTTGACGCCGGCAGAAAGGTTGAACCGCGCGAGTTTACCGAGCACCTGCCCGAATTCCGCCTGAAGTACCGTAACCGGTCGCCGGAAATTGCCCGCCGCAGGCCTGTGCAAACGCAATGTTACGCCTGCAAGGAGTATAACTATGACTGGTTTGTCGATGACTTCGATAACCCTTACAGCACCCCATCCGGCATGCCATTTACCTGGCAGCGGCTCCGCGTGGTGGGCGGCCGGACGCACGTATGGGGCCGGCAGAGTTACCGGCTGAGCGACCTCGACTTAAAGGCCGCCAGCCACGACGGCTACGGCGAGGATTGGCCGGTTTCCTACCGCGAACTCGCACCCTATTACGACATCGCCGAAGAATACGTCGGCATCAGCGGCGCAGCGGAGCGCAATCCAGCTCTTCCCGACGGCAAATTCCAGCCGGCTATGAAAATGACCTGTGGTGAGGTCCTGCTGCGCGAGCGGGTGGCCAAAAAGTTCGGATGGACCGTCACTATCGGCCGCACCGCGAATATAACGCAGGCGCACATGGGCCACCCCGCGTGCCACTATTGCGGGCCCTGCGAGCGGGGCTGTGCCACGTTTTCTTACTTCACCAGCGCTTTTACCACGGTGGCCGACGCGCTTAAGAGCAAGAATTGCACGCTCATTCCGAACGCCATTGTCGCCAAGGTCGACATGGATGACGCGAACAACAAAGCCCGCGGCGTCACCTGGGTCGACCGGGAGAGTCGGAAAAGCTATAGCGTCCGCGCCAAAGCTGTGATCCTCTGCGCGCAGGCGCTCGAGTCGACGCGCATTCTGTTGAACTCTTCGACCCGCGCGTATCCGAGCGGCCTGGCCAACTCGAGCGGAGCACTCGGACATTACCTGATGGACCATTGCACCGGAGGCGGCGCCACCGGGGAGCTGTCCGGCGTCAACGGCCTCCCGGATCTGAACTCGCCGCGGCGGCCAAACGGCATTTACATCGTTCGCTATCGCAACGTGGAGGGCGGTCCGCGCCACCCTCGGTTCATTCGGGGCTACGGTTTCCAGGGCAGAAGCGGCGCTTCTGTGAACTACAAGGCGCCGGGGTTTGGAGCGGCCTATAAGGAGGCGGTCAAGGCGGGCATCGACACCATCTCCCTCGGCGCCTTCGGCGAGTCGCTCCCGCGCTCGGAGAATTACATCGCAATCGACCCCAACCTGCGCGACGCGTGGGGCATTCCCGCCCTGCACATCCACATGACGCATGGCGAGAACGAGCGCGCGCTGATGGAGGATGCCGGGACAACAGCGGCCGAGATGCTGGAGGCCGCCGGCGCGAAAAACATAAAGATTACCACCCGCGTCGAGATGCCCGGAATGGCCATCCATGAGCTGGGGACAGCGCGCATGGGCAGCGATCCGAAGAAGTCGGTGCTCGATGCCTGGAACCAGGCTCATGACGTGAAGAACCTGTTTGTTATGGACGGCGCGTGCTTTGTTTCCTCCGCGTGCCAGAACCCGACCCTGACTATGATGGCCCTGTGCATCCGGGCGTCCGATCGTCTGATCGATCGCTTCCGACGGAACGAAGTCTGACATTCCGCGACAGGGCATCGGCCCGCTCGCAGAAATCGCGGGGCTGTCGGCACGCTAGGTTTGGCGTCCGAGCTGGTTTGGGAGGTGCCCATCACCACCGCCCAACTGATTTACAAAGCACTTAGCGTGGGCAGCTTGAAAACTGGTACGTGCGCCCATGGTGCCCACCGAGTCTGTCCTCCATTGGGATTCCGCAGGAGGCTACGGAAGGGACCAGCAGTCGGCAAGTCTTTGAGAACTTTGGTCGGGCCGGTGAGATTTGAACTCACGACCTCTTGCACCCCAAGCAAGAAATATCAATCACTTACAGGGCACGCCCAATGATAACACAAGACTTAGGTGCGGTCGATTTGGACCTGAATTGGACCTAAACTGCGCCTCCGGGTGACCCTGGACCTGGACCGGACCTGAAGACTGGGCCGGTGGATCGCGTCTTCAAGTGCGGAGGGATTGGTAGGTCACGTGCCTTCGCGCGCACGCGCGCGGTCATACGCCGACTGCCACAGAAACTCAGTTCGTGAAACAGGAGACGAAAAAATTCCCGGCCTATATATGGACGACCCGCGGGCCACTGTGGGTCGGCGTTCGCTGTCGCCGGCCCACCCGAACGAATCGAAGTGTAATACCACCGATTTACCAGTCGAAGCTGAACGCTAGGACGTAGTTGCCGTCCGGGAAGCGCAACTGCGGCCACCAGACCTCCGCCTCGCCGTGCGCATTGGCATTCACCCGATACATGAACAGCGTCGGGGCATCGGTCGGCGCGAGCTGCTCCTCGCCGCCGTGAATAATCCCGTGGCGCTCTGTACGGACAGCTTGCAGGTCGCGGTTCCGCTTCACCACCAGGTATGCTTTGTCGTTCTTGTTCTTGGTCTTCAGCACGTCGAGAGCCATACGGATGGCCTTCGGATCCCAAAGCTTCGCCCCGTACTTCGGGTCCACCTCGACTTTCTCGATCAGCTCCAGCAGCCGTTCCACCGTGATGGTCTGGTACGGCGGCGCGTCCATGACGTTCTGAAGCTGTTGGTCGAGCCAGTCGGTGTTCTTCTTCGACTCCTTCGTGCGGAGCGGATGGCTGGGATTGTAGCTGCCGCCCTCGACGTAGTAGCCGATGGTGTTCGGGTCCAGGACGTTGCTTCGCGTTGCAGCCCAGGCGCCCGAGACATACAATCCTTCGAAGCAGCCGTCCGGGTATTTCTTCAGGAGATCACGGAGCGACTTCTCCATCTCGTGGATGGAGATGAAATGATCGGCGAGCCGCTGCGGGAGGAACAGCCGCGTGACGCCGAGGTCCTTCTGGCGGTACCCGTACATGCGCGCGTGCTGAAGCACGGTGTCAGCCTTCGGCGTCTTCGGGTTCCTGCCATAGTAGCTGACGAGGAGGTTTTTGATCGTGACGCCGCGGCCGAGTTTGTTTCCGCCCACGAAGATGTTGAAGACGGAGTCCAGCTTGATTTCGTCGTTGGTCGTGGCGTTGACGAGCTTGATGTTGGCGCCGGGAATGTAGAATTCGATTTTCGTCGCAATATCCGCAAACTTCGGCAGGGCTTTCTCCGTAGTCGCCAGATCGTCATAGGCGTCCTTCAGGGCCTTCTCGAGCGCCGCGTACTTCGCGGACGTCTTGTTCTTGAGCGCGGTGATCGTGTCTGCTTTGAAATCATCCAGCAGCTGCCGCGTGTACTCGTGGTCCTTCGTGCTCATGCTCACATGGCACAGGAAGGCGAAGTTTTCCGCTGGCCGCTCAATCACTTTCGCCGCCGCGCCCACGAGAAACGTGTATAGGGCCCTTTGCAGCCCGGCGGGAAGGGCACCGGTCGGCTTTGGCTGGTTGGATGCTTTCAGCAGCGCGACCTCGTTGATGTCAACGAGGCGAAGCAGGTTGCTGCTGCCCGGCCCGAAGAAGTCATCGCCGCCGACGTAGCCCGCTCCCGGCTCGGTGACCACGGTGAACGTCGGGCGGTACCGATGCCCCGGCCGCTGTAGGAAAAGCGCCTGGGGCGTCGCGGTTACCTGCAAGTACGTGTTCGCCGGAAGGTAGTTGCGGAAATCGGTGATGGCCTTGTTGATAGTGCTGAC
>JACQDG010000291.1 GCA_016201185.1 Acidobacteriota bacterium
GATCAACAAGGCATCGCGCCTGAGCCAGTTGACCCTGAATCCAGGCCGGGTAGCGGAACTAAACGCCCAGTTCCCGCAAAGCGAATTCAGCAAGCGGATCCGCATCAGCCCCCATACCCAGGACATCCGCTCATCGACCGGGCTCGAGCTGCAGGTCATGATGCCGGTGGTGAACGCTCCGTTCCGGTTCTACTGGGCTTATAACCCGCTGCGGGTGGACACGCTCCTGCAGCCGCCTATCGTGGCGGACCGGTCGATGTTCCCCAACCAGGCGACTTTTCTGAATGCTATAAGGTCCTACGGCCAAGCGCTGCCGTTCCGTGAGCCTCGCAAGACCTTCCGCTTCACCATCAGCCGGACGTTTTAGGGGGAGCAGGCTTGCAGCTAAACCGCACCCTGTACCGACCGCGCGCCTTCGGCAGCTTGTGTTAGAATGAGACCATTCGTAGGTAATCCTTTTACGAGGAGCTTCATGAGGACCAGACAGGTATGGATGATAGGGGTATGTGCGCTGGTCGGCGCCCTGGCCGGCCGGGGGCAAACACAGAGTCCGCCGGCCGCCGGCACCCGGGTTGGCATTATCAATATTCAAGACGCGATTATACGCACGGAAGAAGGGCAGAAGGCGGCCAAGGCCCTGCAGGAAAAATACGCTCCCCGGCAGACCGAGCTGGAAAAACAGCGGCGGGAACTCGAAGATCTGCAGGCCCAGCTCAACAAGGGCCGCAACACCATGAGCGAAGATGCGCGGAACAAGCTCATCCGACAGATCGACCAGAAGAACAAGGCTTTAACCCGCGACAACGAAGACGCCCAGGCCGAATGGCAACAGGAAGAAAACAAGCTCATCAATTCCATCGGCCAGAAAATGATGGCTGTGATCGACAAGTACGCCAAAGAGAAGGGCTTCCACATCATCCTGGACATCTCTTCGCCTCAGAGCCCGGTTCTATACGCAGTGAACACGGTGGACATCACGACCGACATCATCGGGCTTTACGACAAGGGCGCGGGGAGCGCAACCCTCTCATCACCCGCCGCAGCAGCGCCGGCCTCGGTGACCCGCCAGCCCTCCACGACCACGCGGCCTCCGGCCCCCACCCCAAAGTTCCCGGCTACCCGGACGCCGCCGCCGCCCACTCCGAAATAAGCGCTGCAACGCACAGCTCACCCGGCTTCATCCCCCACGGACCAATGCAGGCCGCGCCGGGGATTCCGGCGGCGCGCTGCCCTCTCCGGCATTCTCGGCCTCCTATTCCGCCCAACGTAAATCTGCTTACGTTGCATACTTACCATTGCGGAATTTTGGATTGACTTCCCCCCGAACCGGGAATAATCTTGATGTTAGAAGCCCTCCGGTCGCGAGAGTGGAACCGCCGGACGCGAAGCGTCTGAGCCAGGCGTTCGGCGCGAGGCTCGTTTACCCGCCGCAGAGCGACCGCTTAGAGCAGCCTCGCCGCCGAACGAAGAAGCATACGGGAGGTGAGCATGGCTGAACCCTGCACCGCTCTCCTCGTGATGCCCCAGGAGAAGCGCTCCCAGTTGCTCGTGCATCTCGACTGCCTGGACACGAATGTCCTCACCGCTTCCGATTGTAGTGAAGCCGCAGAAATGCTACGGCGGCGCCCCGACGTCCGGGTTGTGCTGACCGACCTGACCCTGCCCGACGGCAGTTGGTGCGACGTACTGAACCACGTGAGCGAACTACGGAAGTCGGCCGAAGTTGTGGTCTGCACGCGGCTCGCCGACGAGCGTCTCTGGACCCAGGTGCTGGAGGCTGGCGCTTTCGACCTGTTGGTCGAGCCCTTCCAGGCCCACGAGGTAGCGCGGATCGTTCGCGCCGCCATGGGCCCGCGCTCCCTCCGCCGGCTGGCAGCCGCCAGCTAGATAACTCTAACTTTGACCGGATACTCGGGAACTCCCCTCGTACAGAAGCTCGGTATCAAGCGGTCGGAGCGTTGGTGGTCGCCTGGCCCAAGAAGGCTTCCGGCTTCCCCACCGACATCACCGAAGACACAGTGCGGGGCGCGGGCCTGGAGGCTGGCCTGGTCGACAACAAGGTTTGCGAGGTGGACGAAACCTGGTCCGGGCTGCGGCTGGTGATCCGCCTGAAGGACCGGGCTAGGTTCTCTGCTCGACCACGGTGAGAAAGGCCTGGCCGGCGTAAGAGAGTGGCCGCCGGGCCGGCTGCACCAGGCGGATCTGCCGCTCCACTTGGATTTCCTTCACCCCCACCTCCACCAGCGCTCCGCCGGCGACCTCCGGCTCCACGCACATCTTGGGCAGGAACGCCACCCCCATGTTGAGCTGGACCAGCTTCTTGATGGTTTCAATAGTAGGCATTTCGATGTCCATGTGCAACGGCACCCCGTGCTGCTCGAACGTCTCCAGCACCTTCTGCCGGAAGGGCGAGACGACGTTGTGAGCAATAAAGGTCTCCATCCCCAGCTCCTGGATGCTCACCTCCCCTCGGCCCGCGAAGCGGTGGGCGGGCGAGACCACGAACGCCAGCGCGTCGTTGTAAATGACGGTCGAGATCAGCTCCCCGCCGCCGGGGTGATAGCTGATCGCCCCCATATCGAGCGTCCCGGCCAGCACTTCCTCCGGTACACGGCTGGAAAGGCTGCGCCGGATCTCCACTTTCACCCGCGGGTACAACCGCCGGAATTTCTCGATGTGCGTGATCAAATAGAGCGCCGTGGATTCGTTGGCGCCGATGGTGAGCTTGCCGGCTTGCTTGTCGCGCAGCTCCGATAGCGCGTTGCCAAGTTCGCGCCGCAGGTTGTCGAACCGCCGGCCATAGTCGAGCACCAGCCGCCCGGCGTCGGTCAGCACCGGCTCCTTCGAGGAGCGGTCGAGCAGCTTCTCGCCCAGCTCGCTTTCCAGCCGTTTCAGGGCCAGCGAGACCGCCGGCTGGGTTCGCAGCAGCTTCTTGCCGGCCCGGGAGAAGCTCTTTTCTTCGGCAACTGTGAGAAAAGTGTCAATCTGTGAAAGTTCCATGACGCACCTCAAACTGCGACTAACTTATGATGTCTTAGCATCTCATAGAAAATAATTATACAATAAGAAATTATCATTACAATGCACAAAATTATAAATTTGCATTATTCCTTACTTCTTGCTTTACTGGACAGATCGGAGGGTGTAAGGATGGCGGATCGAGTTTACATCTTCGACACGACGCTCCGCGACGGTGAGCAGTCCCCTGGTTGCAGCATGAACACGCAGGAGAAGCTGCGCATGGCCCGGCAACTGGTCGAGCTGGGCGTGGACATCCTGGAAGCGGGCTTCCCCATCGCCTCGGACGGCGATTTCGAAGCGGTCGACGCCATCAGCCGGGAGTTTCGCTGGGCGCAGGTGGCGGCGCTGGCGCGGGCTGTGCGGCTTGACGTCGAGCGGGCGCTGAAAGCCCTGGAGCCGGCGCGGCGGCCGCGGCTGCACTGCTTCATCGCCACCAGCGACATCCATCTCAAATACAAGCTGAAGAAGACCCAGGACCAGGTGCTGGAAGACGCCGTGAAGGCGGTGGAGTTGGCCCGGCAATACGTCGACGACGTGGAGTTTTCCGCCGAGGACGCCACGCGGACCGATCCCGAGTTCCTGTGCCGCATCTCTCGGGCCGTCATCGAAGCCGGGGCGCGCACGGTGAACATCCCGGACACGGTAGGCTACACGGTGCCCGACGAGTATGCAGCCATCATCGGCCGCTTGGCAGGTGAGGTCGGCGACCGGGCTATTATCAGTGTCCACACCCATGATGACTTGGGGCTGGCAGCGGCGAATTCCATGGCCGCGGTGGCGGCTGGGGCGCGGCAGATCGAGTGCACCATCAACGGCATCGGGGAGCGCGCCGGCAACTGCTCCCTCGAGGAAGTCGTCATGATCATGAAGACGCGGCACGAGCGGGTGCCTTACGCCACCGGCATTCGCGCCGAGTTGCTCTATCCGGCCAGCCAGCTTTTGACCGAGATCATTGGGGTCGGCGTGCAACCCAAC
>JACQDG010000312.1 GCA_016201185.1 Acidobacteriota bacterium
CTAGCCTTCGACAGCCGTGGCGGCGAGGTCCGAGATAAGTCGCGGGTTATTACAGACCTGAAGAGCGGTAATCGCAAGATCGTTTCCGTTGATGATCAAGATGTCGTAGTTCGTGTTTACGGAACTGTAGCAGTCATCACTGGTCTCAGCAGGTCGAAGGTTCTTACTGGAGGAAGGGAGGACAGCGGACCAGGCCGGTACATACAAGTGTATGTGAGGCGGCAGGGGCGCTGGCAGATCGTTGCAGCACCAGTACAGTCCGATCGTGAGTCCTGCTGCCCAACGAGGCGCTGCAGGCGACGGCCAAAAGCAGGCCGCGCCTGAGCGCCAGATCCGTTAGGCCGACGGAAGAGGTCGTCCACGGTCGGGCGACTGGGGGTATACTTGGTGTTAAGAGCCAAGGGCATGACGAACAAACTTCCACTTCCTCCCCCGGGCTTCGACGATTTGCCGGTCGAGGACCAGATCAACTACGTCCAGTCGCTTTGGGACCGAATCGCAGCGAAGCCGGATCAGGTGCCTATTCCACAGTGGCACAGGCAAGTGCTGGACGAGCGTCTCGCCGCGCATGAAGCCAATCCCGAGGTGGCGAGACCGTGGGAAGCAGTGCGCGATGAAATCCGGTCGAAGCTGGGTCGCAGATTAGAGCGCTGACTCATTGCGGTTCTCCATCAGCGCTGCCATCCGGACACTTGGAAGAATCGCTTGTGATTGAGCAAGCCGGGGGGTCGGCTAACCCGGCGCTGCAGGCGACGGCCAAAACCGGGCCGCGCCTGAAGGCTCTGTTCCTTCTGTTGGGTTCCTCGAACTTGGTTGACAATGTGTATGCAATCATGCTAGCATAATGGCATGATTGGAGGTTTCCTTGTGATGCTTGGGAATAGCTGATGTCCGGAAGGTCAGCGGTCGTGACTGTCCTGATCTACCTGCCGGTGTTCTATAACCCGGATCGGCAGGGGAGGCGGAGGCCTATTGAAGACGCGAAGTTCTGTCTCACCGCAGACGATGTCGCCCGGCAATTCCAGGGCGGCGGTACTCTGCACGTGTTCCGCGGTGGCGAGGCCCGAGGTTTTTGGTGGAATAAGGGGATAGTGGGTCGTGACGTTCTTGCCCTGCTGGAGGTTGACGTGCCGGACACTGCCGAAAGCCGCGGATGGTTGCGTAGGTATGCGCGGGATGTGCTGATCAAGCGTTTTCGCCAGAAAGCCATGTATATGAAGTTCATACATCCGGTGGAAACATTGTTGGTCGCTGATGTAGCAGTGGTTTCCGAGAAGAGAACTGGGAAGAAGCGAGGGCCAGGCAGTACACGAGGGAGAGTTAGAGAATATGGCACGTGAAAAAAAACTTGAGGCGGCCGTTACCTTGTTCGCCGCCATAGAGGCGGAGCAGCACGAGGCCTTAAGGACAATTGCGTTTATGGAGCATCGCTCACTCGCCGATGTTGTTCGTCAAGCGATCGCCGAGTTTATTGCCAGGCAGCCTGCTGCATCGAAGCGGGCTCTTCTGAAACACCAGGCAGAAGTCGGTACCCGTTTGGCGGCTGGTTAGGTGGAACAAGAGCCGCGCCTGAGCAGCCGGCCGTTAGGCACTCGGAGCCGCGACAAAATCCTCGGTTGAAAACAAGGGCATGCGCCCGACCCCCAAGAACCGGGCGGCGGGTGATGCCCGAGCGATCGCCTCCGTCTTGGCCTGGTCCCGCTGCCCTTCCCTCTTTTTCTCCCTTTCTGCCAATCACTTACAACCATCGGCCCCGCTTCCCCGCCCTGCCACCCTTAGAATGGAATCAGAGGGGAGCGTGCCGCCTTTAACCGTTTGGCTACCAAAGGGATGCACCCGCAAATATGTTTTTTTCAAAACAGACCCATTCCCACAAACGAACAGTCCACTCGGCCCCGGATCCCTCTTTACTTTCGCTTTTTCTTCGCCTATCATGGAAGGTGGCAGGTGCCCTCCATGTGGGTTCCGTTGCACGTGCACTCTTACTATTCCTTCCTGCGGGGAAGCGCTGCGCCGGCCGCGTACGTACGGCTGGCTGTCGAGCGCGGCTTCCCTGCCCTCGCCCTGACCGACACCGGCGGCCTCTACGGGGCCGTGGCCTTCTACCAGGAGGCACGGGAGCAGGGCGTCAAGCCAATCATCGGTGTGGAGCTCGAATACCACCAAGGGCAACGCTCCAGGAAATGCCCCATTGAGGCGCCGTGGGTGGGGCCGTGCACGCCCAGCGCGGTGATCCTGCTGGCGCGGGATTTCGAGGGGTACAGCAACCTGTGCCGGCTGGTGACGCGACGGCAACTGGACGACCGGCCGCTCGAGGCCGAGGACCTGGCGCAGCACCGGGAAGGACTCTTCTGCCTGGCGCATGAGCTAGATCCCCTGCCCGAGCTGAAGCAGATCTTCGGGGCCGACCTGTACCTGGAGGCCCGGCACTACGGCGACGTGGCCTCCAGGAAGCGGCTCCGCCTGGCCCGGCAGGTGGCGCGGGAGCTGGGCATCGAGGCCACGGCCACCGCGCCGGCGCATTTTGCCCACCCGGAGGATCACCACACGCACCGCGTCATGAACGCTGTCCGCGTGGGCGAGATCCTGTCGCGGCTGCCGGAGCAAGAAGCGGCCCCCGCGACGGGCTACCTGCGCCCGGCGGCCGAGGTCGAGCGGCTTTTTGACGAGTGGCCCGAGGCGGTCCACGCGGCGGGCTGGATCGCGGAAATGTGCAACCTGGAGCTGCCCACCGGCGAGTTGGTCTTCCCCGATTTCGAGCTGCCGACGGGCGAGACGGCCTTCTCCTACCTGTGGAAGCTATGTTTCCAGGGGGCGGTGGAGCGCTACCGGCCGCTGACGCACGAGGCCATCCGGCGGCTGGAGCGGGAGCTGGCCGTCATCGAGAAGCAGAGCCTGGCCCCGTATTTCCTCATCGTGTGGGACATCGTGCGGGAGGCGCGCGCGCGGGGCATTCCCACGGTGGGGCGCGGCTCGGCGGCCAGCTCCATCGTCTCCTACTGCCTGGGGATTACCCGGTTGTGCCCCATCAAAAACAATTTGTACTTCGAGCGTTTTATGAACGAGCACCGCCGCGACTGCCCCGACATCGACCTGGACATCTGCGGCCGGCGGCGGGACGAGCTGCTCGACTACGTCTACCGCAAATACGGCGCCGAGCACACGGCCATGATCTCGAGCTTCGTCACCTTCCAAGCGCGCCTCGCGGTGCGGGAGGTGGCCAAGGTGATGGGGCTGAGCCCGCTCGAAATTGACGCTTTCTGCCGCCGGCTGCCCCACCGGCCGGTCGCGGAGATTCTGGACGCCGTCGCCACCCTGCCCGAGTGCCGGGCGCTGCCGGCGGCCCAGGAGCCTTATAAGTCGATCCTCGAAACGGCCCAGCGGCTGGACGGCATGCCGCGCCACCTGAGCATCCACCCCTGCGGCACGGTGATCACGCCCTCGTCGCTCACACGCCTGGTCCCGCTCGAGGTGGCGACCAAAGGCATCGTGGTGACGCAGTACGACATGCACTCCATCGAGGCGCTGGGGCTGCTGAAGATGGACCTGCTCGGCCAGCGGGCGCTGACCACCATTTCCGATACGCTCGCCGCCGTCCGCGCTCGCGGCGTGGAGCTCGATTTTGACGCCATCCCGGAGGGCGACCCGGAGACGCTCGAGCGGCTGCGCCACGGGCGCACCCTGGGCGTGTTCCAGATCGAGTCGCCCGGCATGCGCAACGTGCTGAAGGCCCTGGACTGCACCACCATCGAGCAGACCTGCCTGGCGCTGGCGGTGATCCGGCCGGGGGCGGCGGAATACGGCTCGAAGGAGCTGTTTCTGAAGCGGCTGCGGGGCCAGGCGCCGGTGACTTATCCCCACCCGGCTCTCGAGCCGATCCTGGCCGAGTCGATGGGGGTGTGCATCTACCAGGAGCAGGTGCTGCTGATCGCGCAGGCCATGGCCGGCCTGTCGCTGGCCGACGCCGACCTGCTGCGGCGGCTGATGACCCACCAGCGCTCGGCGCGCGAGATGGAGAAATTCCGGCAGGAGTTTATCACTTCGAGCTCGGCCCGCGGCGTGCCACAGGCCGTGGCCACGCAGGTTTGGCAGTCGCTGTCGAAATTCGCCGGGTACGGCTTCTGCAAGGCCCACGCCATGACCTACGCCGAGATCGCCTACCGCATTCTCTACCTGAAGGCGCACTACCCGGCGGAGTTCATGGCGGCGGTGTGTAGCTCGATGGCCGGCTTCTATCACGTTTCAGCTTATGTGGAGGAAGCGCGGCGGATGGGGCTGGAGGTTCTGCCGCCGTGCGTGAACCGGTCCGTGGTGGCGTACAGCGTGGAAGAAGGCAGGCGAGCGATCCGCATCGGGCTGATGCAGGTGAAGGATCTGCGCGCGACTACCATGGATTCGATTCTCGAAGCACGGCGAACGGGCGGCGCTTTCACCTCGCTTTCCGATTTCCTGCGCCGCGTGGACGCCGAGCGGAGCGAGGTAGAAACCCTGATCAAGTGCGGGGCCATGGACTGCTTCGAGAACACGCGGCCGGAGATGCTGTGGCGGCTGGAGCTGGTGTGGGAGCGGATCGAGCAGCAGAAAAAAGCTCGCGGCGAGGCGTGGTTGTTTTCGCCCGCCACCGCGAGCCCGGCGGAGCCGGTCGGCCCGCGCGGCGTCCCGCTGCCGCGCCTGCCAGACTATACGCCGCTCGAGCGGATGGAGATCGAGCGGGAAACGCTGGACGTTTTCTCGACGGCGCATCCGCTGGACTTTGTCGCTGCAAACGGGGCCACGCCAGCGGCGGAGCTGGAGCGGCGCCGCCATCAGACTGTCACGGTCGTCGGCTGGATGATCACCCACCGCCGCGTCGGCACCAAGAACATGAAGAACATGCTGTTCGTAACGCTCGAGGACCGCACCGGCGTGGTGGAGGTGGTGCTGTTTCCCGAGGTGTATGAGAAGTACGGGCCGGTGATCTACGAGTCAGGGCTGCTCAAGGCCACCGGCCGGGTGGAGGCGGACGGCCAGTTGAACTGCCAGCGATTAGAAGCATTGAAACCGCAGACAGAGCTCTAACGCAGCCGCCCTGTCTGGTAGTCCAGCACGGCGTGCTGGATCTGGTATTCGTATTTCGCCCCGGCGTTGGCAATCTCGGCGGCTGTCTTGTTCAATTGGGCCTGGCTCAACTCCACGATGGAGCCGAGACCCAGGTCGTAGCGGGCCTGCGCCAGATCCAGCGCCTGGGACGCCTGGTTGAGAAGCTCCGCCGTCACAGCCAAGCGGCGAAAAGCGGTATCGGCATTCAACCAGGCTACCCGGACGTCACGGGCAATGCGATTTTCGAGGTCGCGAACTTCCTGTTGCGCGGCCTGGGCGCGCAGGTCGGCCTCGGCGCGCCGCGCGGAAAACAGATGGCCGTTGAAGACCGGGATATTGACGTTGATTCCGGCGGCGCTGTAACGGCCGCGCATTCGATCATCATGCACCGGGAGCACACCGGAGCTGCTCAGGGCGCTGATAGAGGTCAGGGCGGTCGCGGAAAGCCTCCTCCAGCAACGGTCTTGCGTCGTCGGGCAGAGCAGGAGGCAGCGGCTCCTCGGCCAGCTCGAAGCTCTGCAAGTCGGGCGAACCCAGGGCGGAGGAAAGCTCGGCGGAGGCAGCCTTAATTTCATTCTGGGCGCCGATCAGCAGCAGCTTGGCCTCGGAAAGATTCACGTTGGCAAAACTGACGTCCAGGCCGGACTTGAGCTTGCTCTGGGCGAGCGCCGTCACCTGGTCGACGATCAATTGCCGCGCGGCGACCGTCTGCTCGGCGACCTGCAGTAGAGATTGCGCCCGCAAAGCCATGTAATAGGACCGGTCCACCTGGAGCAGCACCTGGGCCCGGGTGGCCTGCGCCGACTGGTCCTGGGCCCGGGCGTGGAGCCGGGCGCTTTCGGTGAGGTTGCCCGTGCGTCCGAAATCGGTTAGGAGCTGGCTGATGGTAACCCCGCTACCAAAGCGGCTGAAGATGACGGGATTGTTCAAGGCCCCGGCGCCGATCCGGCTCTCGTCGAGCGCGCCGGCCCCGGTCACGCTCCCAAACACGGTGGGAAAATACGCCGAGCGGGTCTCGGTCGTGACCTGGTTGGCGGCCAGTGCGGAGAGCAGCGCGGCGCTGACCTGCGGGTGGCTCTTGGCGGCGATGGCTTCGGCCTCCTTGAGGGTGAGCTTCCTGAGCGGCTGGCCGAAGCAAACGCCCATGCTCATGCCTGCCGCCACGGCCAACAACCATCGTCGAATCCGAGTTGAGCTCATGCCGAGACTCCCATCGCTTTGGAACTTTCCGCAGCCCCTTCCTCGCGGCGGTGCGCCAGCAAGTAGGCGGCCGGAACGATGAACACGGTCAGGACTACGGAAACGGTCAGGCCCCCTACGATCGCCTGCGCCAGCGGGGCGTAGGACTCGCTGCCCGTGCCCAGCTTCATGGCCATAGGCAGCAGGCCAATGATCGTGGCCAGCGACGTCATCAGCACCGGGCGCAGCCGCACCCGGCAGGCCAGGGCCACCGCTTCGCGAATTGCCATTCCGTCCTCCCGCAGCCGGCGCGTGAACTCCACGATCAAAATGCTGTTCGATACCACGATCCCCACCAGCATCACCACTCCCATCAAAGACATCACGTTGAGCGTTGTGCCGCTCAAATAGAGGATCACCAGCACCCCGGTGAGGCCGGTCGGCACGGCCAGCATGATCAGAAAAGGGTCGAGAAAAGACCGGAACTGGGCCACCAGGATCAAGTATAGGAGCACGACCGAGAGCGTCAGCCCGAGGGCGAAGCTTCGAAAGGAGGCCCGCATGCCCTGGACCATGCCCCGCAGGTTCACCCGCACTCCCTCGGGAACTTGCATTTCGGCGATAATCTGGTCGATGGCCCCTGCCACCCGCCCCAGATCTTCGCCGGAGAGGCTCACGAAGGTATCAATGACCCGTTGAAGCTGATAATGATCCACCTCGGTGGGCGACTCGACTCGAGTCACTTTGCTGACGGCATCGAGGCGAGTCGAATTCTCCAGGCTTAGAGAGCGCAGCGGAATGCTCCTCA
>JACQDG010000313.1 GCA_016201185.1 Acidobacteriota bacterium
AGCACGGCAAAGACTTTCAGCGCCAGCAGGCCCGCCAGCGGCGAATGCCCGCCCGCCCGTATCGCCAGCCGCACCACGGGATTGGCTTCTTTTGCTCCGTTCAACAAGAATGCCAATGTGGTCAGAACGTCGAGTACCTGCAAGTAGGAGAATTGAATGAGAAGGTTCACGCCGTGCGCTCCAAACCGCGTTGTCGCTTCGATCTTGCAGCTTGAATTTATTCCGGACGTGAGAACCTGTAAATGGTACAGAGGTTGTTAGTACGCGTTGAACGGAGTAATGGTACGCGGTTCGGAAGACTTCGGGGCAAGGATTCAGCGGGCGGCGAGGCGGATTTCCACACCGACCAGGGAGTCCGGCTTGCCGGTGCGGTTCACCACGTAGACGCTTTTCTCCTGAACGCTGTGTTCTGTTACCAACTCTTTAATAATCAATAGATTGCGGGCGCCGGCCAGAGCCGAATCCGGAATCTCCACAACCGCGCCGCCGGTGCTGTTCTCCGGGCGCGGCGCCACCAGCATTTCCAACTCTTTGACGGGTTCCCGTGCCAGCAGCACGAAAAAGCGCTCTCCGCCCGAGGAGGGCTGCAATTCGATCCAGCGCTCAGGCGGCAGGGGATAAACCAATCCCCCGCGAACGAAGTGGGCGCCATGCTCGATCACGGGGTCCGGAAACAGTCGACGCCATTGGCCTTCAGGCTGCTGATGCACCACGTAGAGATATCCGGTGTCGTTGACCTCTACCCCCAGGCGGACCCTATCGCCGAGCTGGAAACTTTCCTCGGGGTCAGTTTTCACGGGCTGGCCGTCCACCAGCTTCCAGACCCGGTATTTCAACCCCAACGTGACAGCCAGCACTGATTTTTTGGCCCCGGCGAAACGCCCCTTCTGGGAGCCGTGCGAGGAAACAATCAGGCTGGCCTCGGAATAGAAGAGATCGCGCGCCGAGCTTTTCGCGCCCTTCTGCGCCAGCAATGGAGAGGCGGGCCCGAGACAAAGCAGCAGAGCAGCCAGTCCAGCTCTAAGCCCCGCTATTGACATTTTCCACCAGCACCGTGGTGATGTTGTCGGGGCCTCCTTTGCCGCGGGCCGCCGTGATGAGGGTGGCGGTTTTATCGGGAAGAGACGTGTCAGAGGCCAGAACACCGGCCAGGGTTCTCTCCTCCACCACGCCGTGCAGGCCATCGGAGCACAACAGGAGCCGGTCGCCGGACTCGAGCAGCATTTCGTAGTTTTGAATTTCAATCTGCGGACGCGCCCCCACCGCCATGGTCAACACGTGGCGAAAGGGATGGGATTGGATCTGCTCTTCTGTCAGCCCCAAACCGCGGCCGATCTGATTGACCCAAGTCTGGTCCGAGGTGATCCGCCGCAGCGATCCGCCCCGGTACAGATAGACCCGGCTGTCGCCTACGCTGGCGACATAGGCCAGGGGCAGATCCAGCAGTAGCGCCACCACTGTGGTCCCCATGCCTTGCAGGTTGGGGTCGGCGGAGGCCTGCCGGAGAACGGCTTGGTTGGCGGTCTGTACCGCCAGGACAAGGCCCTCCAGCGTGCGGCTGGGAGCGGCCTCGCGGACTGTTTGAATGATGGTTTCAATGGCGAGGCTGGAGGCGTGCTCCCCCGCCTGCGCTCCCCCCATGCCGTCGGCCACCACAAACAGGCCCAGTTCCGGCTCCAGGGCGAACTCGCCCTCCACAAAATCGAACTCGACGAGTTGAGACTGCGGGGCCCAGCGGATTTCCGCGAAAACGCGGTTTTCCGGCTGCCCGGAATAGCCGTCGACCCGAAAAAAAACCAGCAAAATAGGCGGCCGGCCGGGGTACTGGTAGGGAAAACGGGTGATTTCCTCGGCCTGCTCGACACCAATGCCGAGTTCCTCCTCGAGTTCCCGGCGGAGGCAGGCGGCAGGGTCTTCCCCGGGCTCGGACTTTCCACCCGGGAATTCCCACTTCAGCGGATGTTTTTGGTTGGCGCGCCGGCGGCAGATCAGAACCTGGCCGCCCCGGCAGATAACGCCGGCGGTGACGGTCATCCGGGGATTTCCAGAGCCCGGTAAGGCTCCAGCGCCTCCAGGCTGCCGCCCTCCAGCAATTGCCGCACAAACATCCAGGGGATATGAAAGAGCTGCACCCGGGGAGAGAATTTTGAGCTGTCCTGGATGAAACAGCTATGGGTGCACCAGCAGCCAGCGCGGGGGATGTCGGCTACTTCGGCCGACATGGCCGGGGAGCGCAGCGCCGTCGAAACGTCGAAGTTGTAGTCCTGGAGCCGGCCCACGATTCCCCGCAATTCGCAGGCCCGGAAGACCCCGTTATGGTCGATGACGATCGAGGTCTCCCCGGCCGTGCAGGGCATGGGCCAGGGGCGCGGGCGCTCCAGGCACTCCTCGTGCAGCTCGTAATGCAAACGGATATTGCCCAAGTAGTACACGGTGGCGAACTGGCGGATCCCCCATGGGAGGTGCGCGAACAGTTCGGCGGCATAGCGCCGGTGCAGGGGCATCAGCCGCCGGTGCAGGGCCCGCAGTTCCTCGAGCGGCACGGCTTTGAGCGTGCCGTCCGGGGCATAGCCGCGAATGATCTCGAAATACTGGCCGTCGAGGTCGCCCCCTTCGAGCAGCCGCCGGCCCAGCTCCACGAGCTCCTGGTAGTTTTCCCGGGTGATGACAGTGGCCACGTTGCGCCGCAGCCGCGGCCGGCCCTCGTACCGCCGCTCGGCCTCCTCGATGGTCGCCAGGGTCGTTCGAAAATTGTTGGGCACGCGACGAATGGCGTCGTGCGTGTTGGCCAGACCATCGAGGGAAAAGTTGAGGTCGATCGACAGGTCCGGACAGCGCCCCAGCAGGTGATCGATGGTGCGAAAAATCTTTTTCGGCAGCAGGCCGTTAGTAGGCAGGTTCAGGTTGCGGACGCCGTTCCGCTCGACGAACATCTCGACGATTTCCGCGAGCTCCTCGCGCATCACCGGCTCGCCGCCGGAAATCCACAGCTTGCGGAAGGGCGGCGCGGTGGCGGAGAGGCGGGCTATCTGGTCGAAGGTCAGATCGTCCGGGCTGTTGAGCTGGTCGAAATAGAAGCAGGTGCGGCACAGAGAGTTGCAGCGGGAGGTGACGAACAGGAATAGGGAGTGGAAGCGCCGCTCCAGCCTTCGTTCCCGAATGATTCGAAAGTATTCCCCGGCCCCCATCGGTCCCTGCGTTTGTGATTAAATCACAATTTCCGGATTGTTGCTTGTCATGTACAGCAAGAAGCTCCTCGACCATTTTCAGAACCCGCGCCATGTGGGAGAGCTGCCGCCACCGGCCTTGAAAGTGGAGGTTTCCAACCCCGCTTGCGGCGACATTATGCGGCTATCCGCTCGCTTCGAGGACGACCGGATTGTTGAGGTCCGCTACCTTACCCGGGGCTGCACCGCCTCTATCGCCGCCGGCTCGGCCTTGACCGAGCTGCTGCAAGGGAAAACAGCGAAAGAGGCGGCGCGCCTCTCTCGTGCAGATGTGGAGGGTGTGGTCGGGGGCCTGAGCGCCGAGTCGAAACACGCCGCTGTGCTGGCTATGGATGCCGTTCGGGTTCTTATAAAAGCCTACAAAAATCCTCCAAAAAGTCGATAAGGACTAGCGAGCCTCCGGCTCTGTTTTTCTGGGCGTGACATTTGATCCCCGCCGGCGCTAGCCCGGAGCATAACCCCAATGCAAAAGCCGCTCCGCATTTTGATCCTGGAACACGCTGCTGCCGATGGGCAGTTGATCGAGCACGAGCTGCGCAAGTCGGATATCCACTATTACGCCAAGCGGGTCGAGACCCGGGACGCGTTGAGCCAAGAAATACGGGAATCCGCGCCCGACTTGATCCTTTCCGACTATTCCCTCCCGCTATTCGACGCCATCGCGGCGATGGAATTGGCCAAACAACTCGCCCCATTGACGCCCTTCATCATTGTCACCGGCTCGCCGGAGGAAGCGGCCTTCGAGTGCCCTAAGAACGGGGTGGCTGTTGACGTCATCAGGGAGCAGCTAGCGCGCGTGGGCCCGGCGGTTAAGGGTCTCCTTGAAAGGAAGCGCTTCCAGGAAGAAAAAGAGCGGGTCGAGGAAAAACTGCGCCAAAGCGAGGAGATCTTCCGCCGTATCGTGGAGACCGCCGGCGAAGGCATCTGGATCATCGACCCGGAAGACAAGGCAACCTTTGTCAACCACAGAATGGCGGAAATGCTCGGCTACACTGTCGATGAGATGATGGGCCGGCCGGTGTTCGATTTTATGGACGAGGAAGGGCGGGCGTTCCTCCGGTCCGCGCTGGCCCGGCGGCGCCAGGGTATCGCCGAGCAGTACGATTTCCGGTTTCAGCGCCAGGACGGAACCGATTTGTTGGTGATCGTCTCTGCCACGCCGTTCTTTGACAAGGATGGCCACTACGCCGGTGCCCTGGCAATGATCACCGACATCACAGACCGGAAACACGCGGAGCAGGAGTTGGCAGCGAAAGCGGAAGAGCTGGCGCGCTCCAATGCCGAGCTGGAGCAGTTCGCCCATATCGCCTCACACGATCTGAAAGAGCCGCTCCGCACGGTTGCCAGCTTCGTGCAGTTACTGGCGCGGCGCTACCAGGGAAAGCTCGATCCCAACGCGGACCAATACATCGCCCTGGTGGTCCAGGGGGTGAAACGGATGCAGGAGATGATACAAGGGCTGCTGCTGTACTCCCAGGTCGGCGCGCCGCGAAAAAGCGGGCCGGTGGCCTGCGAGGCGGAAATTGGGCGGGTCTTGGCCAATCTCCAACTGGCCATCGAGGAAAGCGGCGCACAGGTCGTCTACGATCCTCTGCCCACCGTGGTGGTCGAACCCCAACAGCTTTGCCA
This sequence comes from Acidobacteriota bacterium, assembly GCA_016201185.1. Classification (GTDB taxonomy): domain Bacteria; phylum Acidobacteriota; class Terriglobia; order Bryobacterales; family JACQDG01; genus JACQDG01. Next base: position 4,857 of record JACQDG010000313.1, read on the forward strand.
CTTATTCCAGAACCTGATCGGCAACGCCCTCAAGTTCCATGGGGCGCAGCCGCCGCAGGTCCGGGTTTCGGCCAAGGAGAAGGAGAAAGAATGGCTGTTTTCCGTCCGCGATAACGGCATCGGCATCGCCCCACAATATTCTGACCGCATTTTCGCCATTTTTCAGCGGCTCCATCAGAAAGAGGAGTATCCCGGCACTGGCATCGGGCTGGCTATCTGCAAGAAGATCGTGGAAGGCTACGGCGGGCGAATCTGGGTGGAGTCGGAGCCCGGGAAAGGCTCGGTCTTCTACTTTACCCTCCCGAGGGAGGCAGCCGGCGTCGCCGAGGCTGAGGCCCCGTCGCTCCAGCGAGCCAGCAAGCGCGAGACCCGGGAGACAAAATCGACCGTTTCCTGATAGGGCGGCAGGCCCCCGTATTGGTCCGCCTTGACGGGGCCGGCATTGTAAGCCGCGAGGGCCCGTTCCAACTGGTTATGGGAGCCGGCGTAGCGATCGAGCAGCTTGCGCAGGTAAGCGGCGCCGCCATTGATGTTCTGGGCCGGATCGAAGGCGTTGCTTACCCCTAATTCCCGGGCGGTGGAAGGCATCAGTTGCATCAGGCCCCGAGCGCCCTTGGACGAGACGGCCGCCGGGTTGAAGGCCGACTCGGCGGCGATGACGCTCGAAACCAGCCCGGCGTGCACACCATGCTCCTGGGCTGCACCCTCTGCCAACGCCTGGAGACCAGTAGGGCCGCCGGCAGGCTTCTCTTCCGCTGGAGGCCCTTTCCCTGAAAGCTGGGCCAGGGCGGGCGGGGCGGCCTCCTCTTCCCCTTCAAAGCCCGAGATGAAGGCCGTCGGGATGACCGAGTAGCCGCCGTCCCGGTCGTAAAGAGTGGTCTGCTCTCCGTCGGTCGAGTGCCGCTCGGCTCGGAGGCGAAACCCGTTTTTCAAAACGGCATACTCCCCGGCCCACAGCGTGGAGCCCAGCATCGCCGGAGCTATCAGCCACAGAACCCGCATGAAAACCCTATACTACTCAACTATGACGTTTATCACGCATCTGGCGTGCAGTAAATGTGCGGCGCGCTATCCGGCCGGCCGTCCCCACAATCTCTGCACGACGTGTGGCGGGCCTTTGCTGGTCCACTACGACCTCGATCGCGCGCGGAAGGAATGGCGGCGCGAGGCCCTCGCGCAGGGCCCTTGCTCCATGTGGCGGTACGGCCCGCTGCTGCCCGTCTCGAAGCCGGAATCCATCGTCTCGCTGGGCGAGGGGATGACGCCGCTCCTCGCTGCGCCCCGCCTGGGAGCGCGCCTGGGGGCCGAGCGGCTTTACGTGAAGGACGAAGGGTTGAACCCCACCGGCTCCTTCAAAGCCCGTGGGCTTTCCTGCGCCGTGTCCATGGCCAAAGAGTTGGGCATCCGCAAGCTGGCCATCCCCTCGGCAGGCAATGCCGCCGGGGCGCTCGCCGCCTATGCCGCGGCGGCCGGCATGGAGGCGCACATCTTCATGCCCCGCGACGCGCCTATGGCCAATTACATCGAGTGCCGCATGTTCGGCGCGCAGGTGACCCTGGTCGACGGCCTGATCAGCGACTGCGCCCGGATGGTGGCCGAGCGCGCGCCCGCCGAGGGCTGGTTCGATGTCTCCACGCTAAAGGAGCCCTACCGCATCGAAGGCAAGAAGACCATGGGCCTGGAGCTGGCCGAGCAACTCGACTGGAAACTGCCTGATGAGGTGCTCTACCCGACCGGCGGCGGCGTCGGCATGATCGGCATGTGGAAGGCGTTCGACGAGCTGGAGCGGCTGGGCTGGATCGGTCCCGCGCGCCCCAAGATGATCGCTGTGCAGGCGGCCGGCTGCGCGCCGGTGGTCCGGGCTTTTGACAAGGGCGCCGAGCATTGTGAGTTCTGGCCGGATGCCGCTACTGTGGCTGCCGGGCTGCGCGTCCCCAAGCCCTTGGGCGATTTTCTGATCTTGAAGGCTGTTCGTGACAGCGCCGGAACCTGCCTGGCCGTGACCGACCAGGAACTGCTCGACGCCGGCCAGTTGCTCGCCCAGACAGAGGGCCTGTTCGCGGCCCCCGAGGGCGCGGCCTGTGTGGCGGCCGTGGGAAAGCTGCTCCAGAGCGGGTTCCTCAAGCGCGATGAGACAATCGTCATCTACAACACCGGCGCCGGCTACAAGTACTTGGAAAACTGGGTCACGCGCTTCGACGTCGCGGAAGCGGCCGAGTCGCGGATAGGTGGGTTAGTCTTGCCCCGGTAAGACGGGCGCGCTCAGCTTGCCGTCTCCAGCTTCCACCCGATCTGCCGCAGCATGCCTTCCAGCACCTGGGCGTCTTGTGGGGAAAGCTCCAGGCGCTCGACCAGGCGGCGGATCTTGAGAAGATGCGAACGCCGCGCGCGGGGCTGGATGTAGCCGCTTGCATCCAGCGCGGCGGCCAGCTTGACGGCGATCCGTTCCAACTGGTCCGCGGGCGCGCGGCGGCGGGGGCGGGCGGCGGCCGCCCGCTGGGTGCGGGCCAGCTCGTAGCAGCACAGGGCCACCGCCTGGCCCAGGTTCATCGAGGGGCAGGCGGGATCTGTCGGTATTTTCAATATCCAGCGGCAGCGGCTCAGGTGCTCGTTCGACAGTCCGAACTTTTCCGAGCCGAACAGCAGAGCAGCTTTTTCGCGGGCTAGGTAGCTCCGCAGCAGCGAGGCCGCCTCGGGCAGACGGTTCACGGA
>JACQDG010000314.1 GCA_016201185.1 Acidobacteriota bacterium
CACAAGCTAGCCGCCCTGCTCCGCCGCACGCCTCGCGTGAAGTTCAGGATGGAATGGAACGAAGTGCGGCTGGAGATCGTCAGGGGCCTCACGGAGATGCTGGTCGCCGAGGACCGCATCGACCACGCTGCCCGGTTGAAGGTCAAGACCCACAAGCGAGACATCCCCGAGGGCAGCGAGGAGTGGGACCTGCTGTTCCGCCGCTATTACGACGAGGAGCTGAGGAAATACGGCATCGACCTGGCTAACGTCTAGAGGCCGTATTAGGCCCGAGTAACCCTCCGGTTGACAGACTTCGCGCGCGCAGATATATTTAAGAAACAAGTGAAGCCAACGGGCAGTGTCCGCTTCGAGATTGCAGGGGTTGTAGTGTGGCTGCTGATTCCTGCCCTTTTCGCTCTCTCCGCGCAGGCTAAGTTAGGGCAATATTACTCCGAGCGCAGCCCGGCCCGGCTTGTGGCGAAGGCCACCAAGCTGGCCGAGTGCCGGGTGAAGCAAGGCAATAAGGCGTTCGAGAAGGGCGCCGCTGAACTGTGCCGAGCCCGGAGCGCCCCGGGGCCGCCGGTTCCCGTGGGGGAAACCGTTTTGCCTGAGTGCTATCCCCCGCCGGATCCTTTCGACTCCCGGCCGCCTCCGCTGCGCATTTAGCTACTCGGGTTTCTTTAGTAATCCCAAAGGATATCCTTGCTGTTTCTCCGGTTGCTTCAGGCTTCGAGCCGGACGCTGCCGGAAGATCTCCATGGGGAAGGGAGAAGGCTTGGAACAAGATCTAACCACCGCGCAGTTCGAGGCGATTTGCCGGTTGGATACCTGCACGGTGTCGAACGCTATTGAGACATTTCATGTCCGGCTGCGGAACGAAGGCTACACAAGAGGCATTTACCCGGTCTTCGAGCACCTTCCCCCCATGCTCGGCTACGCGGTCACCGGCCGGATCCGGTGCGCCGGACCTCCGCCAGTGGGACACAGCTATTTCGAGCGCACGGATTGGTGGAATTATGTGTTGTCCGTGCCGGCGCCTCGTGTCGTGGTGATCCAGGACATTGATCCAGACCCGGGCCTGGGATCGTTTGTGGGGGAGGTGCACGCCAATATCCTTCTGGCGCTGGGGTGCGTCGGGACGGTGACCAACGGCGCCGTGCGGGACGTTGACGCCATCAAGCTTACAGGCTATCAGCTCTTTGCGGGCAATCTTGCCGTTTCGCATGCGTATGCCCACATGGTGGACTTCGGCGAAGCGGTGGAAATCGGCGGGCTCGCGATGCACCCAGGCGACTTGATTCACGGGGACCGTCATGGCGTTTTGAAAATACCGAAGGAGATCGCGCCGCAGATTCCCGCGGTAGCGGCGGCGCTTCTGGAAAAGGAAAGAAAGGTGATTGCTCTCTGCCGATCACAGGGATTCTCCCTGGAGAAACTGCGGGCGGCAATCAGAGAATTGGGCTAGCAACAGAAATCTGGAGTCAGAGTGTTTCGATTATTTTTTTTGTACGCAGGCGGCGGGCTGACAGTCGCAGGAATGCTGGCGTTATCGTCCTGCTCGCGCGCCGGAAAAACAGAGGCCGGTGGAGACCCCATTAAACCGCCGACGGTGGCCGTGGTCGGGGCGGCCCGGGAAGACCTGTCGAGGGATCTGGAGCTGGCGGCCGAGTTTCGCCCCTATCAGGAGATCGACGTCCATGCCAAAGTGGCCGGCTACCTGAAAGAAATCTACGTGGACGTAGGAGACCGCGTGCAGAAAGGTCGGCTTCTGGCGGTGCTGGAGATCCCCGAGCTGAGCGACGATCTGACGCGGGCGGCGGCGGCCAAAGAGCTCAGCGACGCCGAATGGCAGCGCGCGCGCGAGGAGGTCGAGCGCTCCCAGTCCGCCCACGCGGCGGCGCATCTGTCTTATACCAGGCTGGCCGCGGTCCTCCAGACCCGTCCCAATCTTGTCGCGCAGCAAGAAATTGACGAGGCCCTGGCGCGCGACCGTGTCTCCGAGGCGCAGGTATCATCCGCCAAGGCCGCCCTGGCCGCGGCGGAGGATCAGGTCCGGGTGTCACAGGCGGACGAGAAAAAAGTGAGGACGTTCCTTGATTATTCCCGCATCACGGCCCCCTTTCCCGGCATTATCACCAAGCGCTACGCCGACACGGGCGCCATGATTCAGGCCGGCACCGCCTCGCAAAGCCAGGCCATGCCCGTGGTGCGGCTGTCTGAGGTCGACCGGCTGCGGCTGGTGTTGCCAGTGCCGGAGTCGATCGTCCCGCGCGTTCGCATCGGAGCCCCTGTGGAGGTGAAAGTTCCGGCGCTCGAAAGAGCCTTCGAGGGGCGCGTCTCGCGGTCTTCCGGGAAGGTGGAGCTTTCCACGCGAACGATGGAGACCGAGGTCGATGTTCTCAACCCCCAATATGTATTAATGCCTGGCATGTATGCCTACGCCGCCCTCACCCTGGACCGGCGGGAGGATGCGCTGGCCGTGCCCGTGCAGGCCGTTTCCAGCCGTGAAGGCAAGGCCACCGTCCTGGTGGTCGACAACCGGAAACAGATCCAGGAAACCCCCGTCGCCCTGGGCATCGAGACGCCCAGCAAGGTGGAAGTCCTTTCCGGGCTCAAGGAAGGAGACCTCGTGGTGGTGGGCAATCGCAGCCAGCTTCGGCCCGGCCAGACCGTGGAGCCGAAAGTGATGGAGCCGGCGGCAGGGCTGGAGGCCCGCTGATGGCCGGCTTCGCCATCCGCAATCGATATTTCATTCTTGTCGCCTGCCTGGTCATTGTGGTGGTGGGCGCAACCAGCCTCGCTCGCATGCCCGTGGATTTGTTTCCCGCGATGAATATTCCCGTGGTCGTGGTG
>JACQDG010000315.1 GCA_016201185.1 Acidobacteriota bacterium
AGGCCCGATCGGCATACGGAAGCTCCACCGCGTTGCCGTGCTGGAGGCGCGCCCGGACCTCCTCCTTGGCGTGCTCCAGCGCGTAGCGGGAGATGTCGATGCCCTGCACTTCCACACCCGGCACGACCTGGGTGAATTCGTAAAGCAAAAAACCCTTGCCGCAGCCGACGTCGAGGATCCGGTCGCCGGCCCGGAGCCGGTAATGGTCGGCGAACGCCTGGGCCACGACCCGCCACCGGCCGTCGTAATGATAGCCGCCGTAGCCGGTGTTGCGGTCGCCATCCCAGTACTCGACGTCGAATTTCTTGGCCAGCGCGGCGAAATCCGCCTTGTTGCCGGCCAGCACCCGCGCCAGATAGTCGCGCCGGGTGCTCCGGTGGACCTCGCCGAGAAAATCAATGTGAGCCATGGGCGGGCACCGCGGTTCAGAACATCTTCTGAATCGCCGAAACCAGGTCGGCGTCGCTCGCGTAATACTGGTCTTCCAAAGCCATGCTCATCGGGGTATGGCTGTCGGGGAGGCAGAAGCGAACCGGGCGCGCCCTCAGATTGTCTCCCAGGATCTCGGCGATGCGGGCGATGATTTCCGCGGCGGCCCCAAACGACGTCCAGCCGTGGTCGGCGACAATCAGCCGCCGGGTCTTGCCGACCGACTCGCACAGGGTATTGACATCGAGCGGCGAGAGCGTCCGAGGGTCGAGCACCTCCACATCGATTCCCTGCTTATCCAGGGCGGCGGCCGCCCGCAAAGCCAGCGGAACTATCACGCCGATCGCCACCAGGGTCACGTCCTTGCCTGGCCGCCGGATGGTGGCCTGGCCGAAACGCACCCGGTAGGGCTGTTCCGGCACATGCGCGGTCATGGAAAACAGGGTGCGGCCTTCGACGAAAATCGCGGGCGTTTCGCCGAAAATACTTTCCATCAGGAGCCCCTTGACATCATCGGCCGTGGCGGGGACGGCGACCCGGATCCCGGGCAGATGGGCGAACCAGGCGTGCAAGCTCTTGGAGTGCTGAGGCCCTTGGCCCCACCGCTTGCCCACGATAGCCCGAATCGTCACCGGCATGTTGGAGTGGCCGTTCGACTTGAACCGCCACAGCGCCAGCCAGTTCGTAATTGCATCGAGCGAGTAGAGCATGAAATCGAGCCGCTGGTGCACGATGACCGGCCGCAGACCGGTCAGGCTCGCTCCCATGGCGGTGGCGGTCATCAGGTTTTCGGAGACCGGAAAGTCCTGCACCCGGTCCGGCCCGAAGCGGTCCACCAGGCCGGTGGTGGTGCCGAAAATGCCCGACTTGTAGTCGACGAGCTGCCCCAGGACAACCACGTCCTCACACAACTCCATCGACTGGCGCAGTGCCTCGTTAATGGCTTGGGCGTAGGTCAGCAGGCGGCTCATGAGATCGGTCTAGTAGGGTTCCAGCCTCGCTTCCGGCTGGCTCTGGTCGAATTCCGATCGGGACTGGGCTCCCAGCAACCGGTCGGCCAGCGGGCTGCTGTCATCCCAGTTCATCGCGCGCCAGTCGCCGGCGGACGGGAACGGGCTTTCCTTGGCGAACTGGAAGTTGGCGGCGATTTCGGCGGCGATTTCCCGCTCCATGCGGCCGAGCGTCTGCGAGTCCAGGTAGCCGGCCGCCTCCAGCTTTTCCTGCAGCAGGCGAATGGGGCAGTTCTCTTTCCAGAACTGGATTTCCGAAGCCGGGCGGTAGTTGTTCACGTTGTCGTCCTCGGGACCGACGTGGCTGTTCCACCGGTAGGTATACGCTTCCACCAGGCCCGGACCCTCCCCGCCGCGGACCCTGGCCATCTCTTCGCGCAGGGTCAGGTACGCCTTGACGACATCGTTGCCGAAGATGCGGCGCGTTCGGACGCCGAAAGTCACCACGCGCTCGCAAATGTTGTCGTTCGGCTGGCGCTTCAGTTGATCGGAATAGGTGGCGTAGCGGTTGTTTTCGCAGACGAACAGAATCGGCAGCCTTCGCAAGCCGGCGTAATTGGCGGCCTCCCAGAAAGCGCCTTCGTCGGTGGCGCCCTCGCCGAAGCCGGCGATGCTGATGTTCCGGCTCTTGCGGATCTGCAGGCCGAAAGCCGCGCCGACCGCGATGCTAACCGCCCCGCTCAAGATGGCCCCGCTGTAAAAGCGCGAGGCGTGGTGCGAGATATCCTGGGACCCTGCCTTGCCCCCGTTGGCGCCGGTTTCCTTGCCGTACACTTCCGCGAACAGCTCCCGCAACGGCGATCCCTTGGCGAAGTAGTAACCGTGGGAGCGGTGGTGACTGAACAGGTAGTCCTCGGGCTCGACCAGCAGGGAAAGGGCCGCCGGCACCGCCTCCTGTCCAATGCAGAAGTGCATCGGGCAGCGCATTTCGTCCGCCGGGTGGTACTCCTGCATCAGAGCTTCCTCCATCCGGCGCAGGCGAAGCATCTGGCGAAACAGAAAGAGCAGGGTTTGCCGATCCAGCAGATCGATCTCCATCTCTTGATAGCGGCCGATAAGAGTGATCGTCCGGTGGCTCAGTTGTATGCTCTTGACAGCTGGTTCGGTCGCCATAGCGTTTATTTCTCGCCGGCTTGGCCGGCCGGAGTGGGCTGGATGCCGCTGGCGGCCAGGGCCCGGTCCCAAACTTTCAAGAGATAGTCGCGTTTTGGCAAAGATCCCGCCTCAAGACGCTCGATAAAGCGCAAATCCTGCCCTTCATAACACCAAATCTCCTGCTTCCCGTCGAACCGGGACCAGAAAAAAGCAACGGCATACCGGCCGGGATACCCGATTTCCTCGGCCGAATAGCGGACCAGCTCCTCCAGATCGCGGCACCGATAGCCGGTTTCCTCGAGAAACTCCCGCTCCGCGCCACTCTTCAGCGTCTCCCCGCGCTCGACATGGCCGCCGGGAAACACCCAGATCCCCGGGTCCTGGATGTCCGGTCTGTCATCCCGCAACTGCAGCAGGGCGGCCCCGTCGCTGCGCAGAAGAACGACGCCGCAAACCGCCGCCGCGCCATCGGGAACGGGACGATCCAGTATCATAACACTTGTGACATTCCGGCCGCCACCTGCGCGATCCCAACCTCCAGCGGGATCGGCTGAAAGGCCGGAAAGGCGCGCGCCAGAAGGCTGATGTCGAAATGACGGTGGGTGACGGGACCGTTGCGCGGCTGGAACTCCAGGGCGACGCCGCGCCCGACGACGGAGATGATCCGTTGCGCCAGCTCGTAAAAGGAAACGGCTTTCCCGCTGACAGCGTTCACGACGCCGGCGCTGCGATAGAGCAAGCACAGCTTGAGGATCTCCGCCACGTCCCGGACCCAGACATGATCGCGTTGCTCCTCGCCCTGGCCGAACAACCGGATCTTCCCTTCCGAAATCGCCGTGCGGAGGAAGCGGTTGGGCCCGTAACTATTGTGGGTGTCGCCGGCTCCGTAGATCGCGCAAGGACGCACCACCGCGTACGGGATCCGGGCGGCCTGGCAGGCGTAACCGAGCATTCGTTCTCGCCCGATGTGCATCACCGCATACAGGTCGGAGGGCTCGCAGCTCGACTGCTCATTGATCAGGGAGGACCTCCAGTCGTAAACCGCGTCGGAACTGATGTAGATCACGTGCGCGCACCCGCCTGGGCCGAAAGCAGCGCAAAGGGTCTCCGCCATGCGGAGGTTCTTCATCAGGGTGGCCGGGTCGCGACCTTTGTCCGGCGTCAGCGCCGAGGTGACCACGACGGCGTCATCCGGAGCGAGGATCTGGCCCAGCTTTTCCACCGCCCCCGGCCCGATGAGGTCCACCTCGCCGCTGCCCACACGCCGGCAGGCGATCTGCTCCCGTTCCAGAACCTCCGCCAGGTTCCGGGCGATGAAGCCGTTGGCCCCCAGGATGAGCACCCGCGACGGTCTTTGAGGTTCCGGAAACAGATGAGTCAGCATCGATGCGCCGCCTAGCTACCGAGACGATGATACTCAAATCCGAGCCCGCAACACGACTCCCGGTCCAGCAGCCCATAGGGATCCAGCAGAAGGTCCCCCCGCATCGCTTTCTTGACTTCGGCCAGAGGCGCGTTGCGGAACTGCTTCCACGGCGTCATGATGACCAGGGCGTCGGCGTTGCCGACGGCCTCCAGGGCCGAGCCGCAGGCTCCCACGTGCCGGTACTGGCCGGCATCCAGCTTCACCGCCGGGTCGTAGGCCAGCACTCGAACCCCCTTCAGCGCCTGGATCAGGGCGAGGGAGGGCGAATTCTTGATGGAGTGCGTCTCAGCCTTGTAGGCGAGGCCCCAGATGGCCAGCCTGGTCTCGGAGCGGCTCAACAGCCACTTGCGGTGGAGAAGCCGCAAGACCCAATCTCGGCGGTAGGCGCTGTTCTGCTGCCAGGCGGCCACCAGCCGGGCGTCGGCACCGTGTTCGGCGGCGAGGTTCAATACGGCGACCAGGTCGCGCTCCAGGTTGTCGCCGGCGATCCCCAGTCCCG
>JACQDG010000316.1 GCA_016201185.1 Acidobacteriota bacterium
CCACCGGCTACCTGTTCGTGATCGTTCCCAAGGGTTTCATCCCCAACCAGGACACCGGCCAGATTTTCGGCTTTACCGAAGCGGCGCAGGACATTTCTTTTGAGGGCATGGTCCGCAACCAGCAGGCTCTGGCCGCCGTCGTCGGCCAGGATCCCAACATCGAGCAGTTTTCCTCCAGCGTCGGCGCCGGCGGCCCCAACGCGCTGGGGAACACTGGCCGCATATTCATGCGGCTGAAGCCGCGGTCGGATCGCATTCTCCCGGACTGGCTCGTGGAAGGATGGCGCGCCAAATTGGCGCCTTTTCCCAGGCTGCAGGCATTGCTGCCCGAGCCTGACACGGGCCGGAAATTGACGCCCGAACAGCTCATCGAGGTTCTGCGAAGAAGATTGGCTCCGCTGCCCGGTATGCGCGCCTTTCTGCAGAATCCCCCGCTGATCCGGCTCGGCGGAATGTTCACCAAGAGCCTCTACCAGATGACGCTCCAGGGGGCTGACATGAAGGAGCTCTACCGCCTGGCCCCCCTCGTAGAGGACAAGGTACGCCAGTTGCCGGGCTTGCAGGACGTAACCAGTGACCTGTTGATCACCAGCCCCCAGGTGATCGTCGACATCGATCGCGAGAAGGCTTCCGCCCTCGGCGTCACCGTCGGGCAGATCGAGGACGCCCTGTACGACTCTTACGGTTCTCGCCAGGTCTCGACCATCTACACGCCTTCGAATCAATATTGGGTCATCGTGGAGCTGCTGCCGCAATACCAGCGGGACCCGAATGCCCTTTCCATGCTTTACATCCGCTCGGACAAGGGCCAGCTGGTGCCGCTGCGAACCGTCGCCAAGCTAACCCCGGCCGTGGGCCCGCTTTCCGTGAACCACCTCGGCCAGCTCCCTTCGGTGACCATTTCTTTCAACTTGAAGCCCGGTGTTTCGCTCGGCGATGCCGTCACCCTGATAGACGGAGCGATACAGAACGATATCCCGCCGACGATCACCCGGAGTTACCAGGGCTTCGCCCAGGCCTTCCAATCCTCGCTGAAAGGCATGGGCGTGCTGCTGATCATGGCGGTGCTGGTGATTTACCTGGTGTTGGGGATTCTATACGAGAGTTTCATCCACCCCGTCACGATCCTTTCCGGACTTCCCTCGGCCGGTTTCGGCGCCCTGGCGACGCTGCTGCTGTTCCGCTCGGAGCTGAACATCTACTCCTTTGTCGGCATCATCATGCTGGTGGGGATCGTGAAGAAGAACGCTATCATGATGATTGATTTCGCCCTGGAAGCGCAGAGGACCGAAGGGGTGCCGCCTGAAAAGGCCATCTACGAGGCCTGCCTGATCCGCTTTCGGCCCATCATGATGACCACCATGGCGGCCTTGATGGGAACCCTGCCCATCGCCCTGGGTTTCGGGGCCGGAGGCGAGGCCCGGCGTCCGCTGGGTCTGTCCGTGGAGGGCGGCCTGGTGGTTTCCCAGTTGCTGACCCTCTACATCACGCCGGTGGTATACATTTACATGGAGAAGTTCCACAAGCTGTTCAGCCGCGGCGAACCGGCCCTGGCCCCGGCGGCTGAGGTTCCCGTACCTAGGTCGGTGTAAGGCCTTCACGGTTGCTGAAGATAGTCTACTGAAGGTAGCCTAACGACCTGAGCCGGTCGAGGGTTTCCTTGTCCAATTGGGAGGGCGTCGGATATTCCGCGCGGACACCGCGAAGCCATTCGTTCAGTTTCGCCTCCATTTCCCTGGAAACGCCGCGCTTGGCGCTGTAGAGATTGGTGGTTTCGTTGGGATCTTGGGACAGGTCGTAGAGTTCTCGTTTTCCGGCTGTGGAATAGATGAATTTCAGAGACCCTGCAAACAGCGCTCTTTCCACGCGGTGAAATCGGGGATGCGAGGCAATGAGCCCGGCTTCCGGAAACGACTCGCTGATCACGATTTTGGACGATCCCTCATTCTGCTTTCGCAAGCTCTGCCCGTCGATGTCTTTTGGGATCTCCAGCCCCAATACGTCCAGAGCGGTGGGCATAATGTCTACAAGACTGACGACATCTTTCATAACAGCTTTCTGATGCCTGTTCGGGTATCGAATCAGCAGGGGGACGTGGACCAGGTCCTGATAGACGGAAAGTCCTCCGTGCCCTGAGAAGCTCCTCTCCCCAAAAGCCTGTCCATGGTCCGCAGTAATAATGATGAGGGAATTCTCATACAGGTCGAGCTGTTTGAGCCGCGTCATCAACTTCGCCAGTTGAAAATCAAGGTAAGCGATCCCGCCATCATACTGGGACAGGATGTGCCTTCGCTCTCGGTCCGTAATGTAACGCGCGCGCGCGTTCACTTCCGCTTCCAGTTCGTAGTAGCGCGTCGCCGTCATTGTCTCGTCCTTGCCTGGAAACAACGTGTCGAAGGGGGGCGGCGGGCCATACGGTTCATGCGCATCCATATAGTTGACGAACAGGAAGAAAGGTCTGCCGTCTTTGCGCGCTCGAACGAGGAGAGGAAAGACGCGGCGGTTGACTTCCTCCGCTCTCCAATAACCCAGTTGGGAGCCGGAGAAGGCCCTCCAGAGCTCCTGTAACCCCTCCCGGAGATAGAACTCCCGGCCGGCCGCAGAAAACGACGGCAAGGAATAGTACGCAAACCCCTGGTCCAGGTGAAAGCCACGTCCAAGATATCCCGGGTTCGCTATAACGGCCATTGTCAGGTAGCCACTCTCCGACAGGATCTCGGCTAGAGTGTGAAACTTGTCAGCCAGGGGGAAGCTTCCCGGGTCGTGCAGCATCTGCCCGGAGCCTGGTTCGCTGAGGTGCGCCCCGTGGCGTGAGGCGTACAATCCGGTGAAGAGCGACGCGTGGCTCGACAGCGTGACGTCGGATGGGGCGATGGCCCGTGTGAATAAAGTCGCCTCTTCGGCAAACTGCTTCAGATGGGGTGTAGTCCCTGCGTACCCGTACACCGAGAGATGGTCCGCCCGGACGGTATCGAGGACAACCAGTACGACATTCGGCCGGCCCACGCCTTCTGTCGCGGGCCGTGAGCTCCGAGCCTTGGGGTAAGCCCGATATTCGAGGAAGGAAGCGGTCCCGAGAACGATGATAGCGATCACGGCGAGTCGCGCAAGAGCGTTCCTGAATGAAATGCGCGGGCCTTTTGAGGATTTGCCGCTACTGGCTGTCCGCGCGGCCCAGTGAAAGGCCCACGCAATGAGAGAAACAGCGATCAGGTACGCCGCAGAAGAGACTGCTTTGGCGGCGCCCGAGCTATGAAGCAACAGATTACTGTTCATCCAGGGCAGGCCCAACAGCAGCAGGCTGGCGGTCCAGGGATTCAGGAGGATGCCAAGCCGTCCTGCCCACATACCGGTCCCCGCGCGCCGCGCCAGCCCTACACTCAGCAACACGGCAAACAGAAGACGCACCCAGATTGACGGGCCAAGGGGTGACAGCACGGCCAGGTTTAAGACCAGGGCCCAGATGAGGGTGAAGGTGGCGGCCGCGGGGAACAGATTCTCAGCGGTTGCCTTCCTGAGGAAGGAAACACGCCTCGCCGCCAGGCTGAGGACCAGGCCGCTCAATCCTCCCAGGAGCAGTCCGACGACGGGGTATACGCCGAACAAGAGCGCCGCCTCCCGCCCTTCGAGTGGAATAGCGGCGCCAGGCTGGCGAAGCCGGGTAATTATGGACAAGAAGCTGCATTCGACCGCGGCATAGGCAGTCCACGCCATCAGACCTTGGACAGCGCCGATATAAATCTTCTCCGTGATCTCGTTTCCAACTATTTTCATTCCTGGGAGCACAGCCGATCGGTTCCACGATGGCCAAATGCTGATTGCCGAGATTACCATAAAGAAGGCAAAGAAACTCCAGACGGCGTGATGCGTTAGCCGGAACGAGATACAGGCCATCGGACAGCGCCGGAGCACGCCTGAATCCCGTTGCAGGCGCTTCATCCCTCTTGACTTTTCTCTTTTTCTTCGCCTACAATAGAAACACTAAGGAGGCATCGTGGCTCTCACCAGGCGGCAGCGCCAAGTGCTCGATTACGTGGCCGGCTTCATCCAGAAGCAGGGCTACAGCCCCAGCTTCGATGAGATCGCCGGGGGCATGAACCTGGCCTCGCTCGCCACCGTTCACAAGCACCTGACTACACTTTGCACCAAGGGTTATTTGAAGCGCGGCATCAATCAAAGCCGCTCCATCGATCTGGGGCCGCAGTACACGGCGGATCAGCGTCGCCAGCGCCAGGAGCGGGCACTTAAGCCGCCGACGCTCGAAATCCCGCTCGAAGGGAGGATCGCCGCAGGGCGTCTGCTCGAAGCCGAGGCGAACCGTGAGACCCTTTCTTTCGCTGATTTCCAGGGCAATCCGAATCTGTTCGCCCTGGAAGTGCATGGCGAGTCGATGATCGACGACCATATCCTTGGCGGCGATTACGTGCTGGTGGAGCGCACCGACGAGGTCCGCGACGGGGAGATCGTGG